>JBKJZU010000350.1:0-10577 GCA_046715015.1 Micropepsaceae bacterium | reverse complement strand
CGATAGATGTTGCGGTCCGTGGTGCAGCGTTTGCGTCGTTCCTGAACTGCGGCCAGGTGTGCACGTCGGCCGAGCGGCTCTATGTGCACACCGCGATCTACGACGAATTCGCAGAACGGCTTGCGGGTGAGGCGCGAAAGCTGCGCATCGGCAATGGACTAGGACGTGTCGATATGGGGCCGATGGCGACGCGCGGGTCGCGCGACCGGTATGAGGCGATCTTGAAGCGCGCGATAGGCGCCGGCGCAAAAGCCATCGCCGGCGGCGAGCGGCCTTCGGGCTTCAATCATGGCTGGTTTGTCGCGCCGACCGTGCTCGTCGATGTGAAGGCGGACATCGAGATCGTCAAGAGCGAGAGCTTCGGGCCTGTCGCGCCGCTGGTGCGTGTCGCCGATTTCGACGAGGCGATCGCGCTCGCGAACAAGAGCGAGTACGGGCTCGGCGCGAACGTCTACACGAAGGACTTGGAAGAGGCGATGCGCGCGGTCGACGAGATCGACAGCGGCATGGTGTGGGTGAACAACCCGCTGCTCGACAACGACGCCGCGCCGTTCGGCGGCCGCAAGCGCAGCGGCATTGGGCGCGAGCTCGGCTCCGAGGGGCTTGAGCAGTTCCGCTCGACGAAGTTCGTCGTGATCAATCCCAAAGCGACGCCGGAAGAGTCCTCGTGGTTTCCCTATGCCGATGACACGGCATTTCCGGGCAAGGCCTGAGCCGCGTGCCGCTGTTCCATCCGGCGCTTTACGATTGGTCCAAGCCGGTCGACAGCTTTTGGGAGACGCAGCGCGCCGAGTTCGGGGATATCGATGCTCCCGCGCTTGCTGGCGACGCGGTCGCCGATGTCGCGATCATCGGCGGCGGGTATTGTGGGCTTTCGGCGGCCTACCATCTCGCGCGCTCGGGCATCGATGTGCGGGTGTTGGAAGCCGGCGCGATCGGCTGGGGTGCGTCGGGGCGGAACGGCGGGTTTTGCAGTGTCGGCGCATCGTTCCTAGGTGCTGCGGAACTGAAGGCGATTTATGGCGAGGATGAGACGCTCGCGTTCTTTCGCGTGTTGGTCGATGCGGTGCGGTTGGTCGAGTCGCTGGCGCTTGACGAAAACATCGACATCAAGCGCCAGGGTGACGGCGTGTGGACGTTCGCGCACAAGCCTAGCCGCGTGGCCGAGCTTCGCTCACACGCGGATGCGCTGGCGCGGATCGGCGTGCCCGCGCGGGTCGTAGAGGCGGCAGCGTTCGACGCCGAAGCGTTCGCTTGCGCGGAACAACACGGCGCGCTGCACGAGAGCGTCGGTTTCGGCCTCAACCCCCTCGCCTATTGTCTTGGACTTGCCCGGGCCGCAGCCGCGCGAGGCGCGAAGGTTCACGCCTATTCACGCGTCGTTGAGTGGCGGCGCGAAGGCGACAGCCACCGGCTGGTCACCGCGAGCGGCAGCGCGCGGACCAAACGCGTGATCGTTGCAGCCAACGGCTGGCTTCCGGAGGACTTGATACCGG
This sequence comes from Micropepsaceae bacterium, assembly GCA_046715015.1. Lineage (GTDB taxonomy): Bacteria > Pseudomonadota > Alphaproteobacteria > Micropepsales > Micropepsaceae > SZUA-430. The sequence goes on along the minus strand of JBKJZU010000350.1, from coordinate 9,081 downwards.
CACTCGCAGGGCGGGTGATGCCGGTGTTGTCCAACATCGTGACGACGCGCCCGCTCAGCGACGATGAATTGCGGCGCCAGATCTGGCGAACGGAGGCACCCGCATCAAACACGCGCGCGCACCTTGCCTATCTGCGGATGCTGCCCGGCAACCGGCTGTTGTTCGGCGGCCGCGGCGATACGACGGGGAGCCCGGCTGGCGGGGCTGCGATGCGCGGGCTGCTTGAGCGGCGGATCGGCAAGCTGTTTCCGGCGTTTGCGGGCGTGCCAACGACGCACTCTTGGCGCGGCTTCATTGCAGCGACGCGACGACTGACGCCGGCTGTTGGCGAGTTGTCCGACGACCCGAGCGTCTCGTTCGCCTTCGGATGCCACGGCAACGGTGTCGCCTTCATGGCCTGGGCGGGACGTGAGCTTGCGAAGCGCATCGCTGGATCAACGGCGCCCTTGCCCGCGCCGATCCAAGGCTTGCCGCCGCGCTTCCCGCTGCCCGCGCTGCGCCTCTGGCAGCTGCGCTTCATACTTGCGCGCGCTTGGGTGGAAGACGCAGCGGCTTAGCTCAGGGTTTTCCGGTTGAGGCGTAGTTCGTGTAGCGCTTGAAGGCTTCGGCGAGCACACCGTTGACGCCGTTGGCGATGTCCTTGAAGTCCTTCGGGTCGTGGCCGCCGACCGCGTAGGTCAGCTTCACGTGCGTGCCAGTGCCTTTTGCTTGGATGGTCACGATCATATGGCCCGCGACGCCCATGTACGCGAGCGGGCCTAGGCCGCCGCTGAAGACGAGGCGCGAGCCGGGAACCGCGTGTTCGACGGTCATGTGGCGGACGAAGCCGCCGTCCTTCAGCGTCTCGCACCAGCAACCGCTGGGTTTGACGTCGATCGCGATGTTCTTGCCATCGCCCGAGTAGGAATGCGACGCGGCGTTCCACCAGGCGCCGACCTGAATGAAGGCGTCGTACGCGGCTTGCGGCGTGGCGGTCACGTCGGCCTCGTAGGCGACGGTGAAGCCGGATGGGCTTTGGCTGGTGACAGCGGCGTGGGCGACAGTCGCAACGGAGAAGGCGACGATTGCAGCGGTCAGGAAGCGCATGGTGGTCGACATAGTTCCCCTCGTTCTATCTGGCTGGCTTGCCAAGCCGTAGCTCGCGTGACGCCCGCCTTCGCCTGAAGTGGGCTTCGGCGTGGCAGCCTCCACTCGCTTCGCGAGCGAAGGCTGGTGGGCGATGACGGGCTCGAACCGCCGACATCATCGGTGTAAACGATGCGCTCTACCAACTGAGCTAATCGCCCCTTCGCGTGCGGGCATAGCAAACCCTGCAAAAAACGAAAGGCGCGGATTTTCATCCGCGCCCTCAGAAATCCGCCAATCGGCGGAAATCTTAGTTCACCGCGTCTTTGAGTTGCTTGCCTGCGCGGAATTTCGGCTGCTTGGACGACGGAATCTTGATTTCCTCGCCCGTGCGCGGGTTGCGGCCCGTGCCGGCCTTGCGGGTCGTCACGACGAAGGTGCCGAAACCGACCAGGCGGACTTCTTCGCCGCCCTTCAGCGTGTTGGTGATGACTTCGAGCGCCGTGTCGATGATCTTCTCGGCTTCGGCCTTTGGCACGGTCGTCTTTTCAGCGACGGCCGCGACCAGATCGTTCTTATTCATGAGTCCTCGCGGGTTTCTTCGTGGGATGACAGAAATGGGCGGTTTTGCCCGGAACTTGGCGGCGGAATTTAGGGGTTCGCGGCCCGGTGTCAAAGCGAATCCGCAGAAATCCGGGCAAAATGCCGCTGGATAACAAGGAAAAGGCCGCCGGGCTTACCCTCGGCGGCCAAATTCTGCCTGTTTTTTAGGCGTGGCTAGTGGGCGACCACGCCTTCGTGATCCTCAGCCTCACCTTTCGGTCTATGAGGCGGCTCCTCAGCCGGCTCTTCCCATTTGATTGGGACCGGCACGCGAACGAGTGCTTTTGCAAGCACTTCATCCACGGTTGCGACCGGAATGATGTTTAGCCCCTTGAGCACGTTGTCGGGAATATCGGCGAGGTCCTTTTCGTTTTCGGACGGGATCAGAACCGTTTTGATGCCCGCACGGAGTGCCGCCAGCAGCTTTTCCTTCAAGCCGCCGATCGGCAGGACACGGCCACGCAACGTAACCTCGCCGGTCATCGCGACATCGCGCTTGATCGCGATACCTGTCAGGACCGACACGATCGCCGTCGTCATTGCGACACCAGCGGACGGACCGTCCTTCGGAGTCGCACCCTCCGGCACGTGCACGTGGATGTCGCGCTTGTCGAACGTCGGCGGCGTGATGCCGATGCTCGTCGCCTTCGAACGGACGTACGAACGGGCGGCGTCGATTGATTCCTTCATGACGTCGCCGAGCTTTCCGGTTGCCTGCATGCGGCCCTTGCCGGGCAGCATGACGGCTTCGATGGTTAGCGTTTCGCCGCCGACTTCCGTCCAGGCGAGGCCAGTGACGACACCGACGTTGTCTTCACCCTCCAGTTCGCCATAACGGAATTTGCGGACACCCGCGTACTTCTCGAGGTTCTTCTCCGTGACCTGGACGGTTTTCGTCTTCTTCGAGACGATCTCGCGCACAGCCTTGCGGACCAGGCTCGCAAGCTCGCGTTCCAGGTTACGCACGCCAGCTTCGCGCGTGTAGTAACGGATCAAGTCGAGCAAGGCTGCATCGGTGATCGACCATTCGCCCTCTTTCAGAGCGTGCGCCTCCACTTGCTTGGAGAGCAAGTGACGCTTGGCGATTTCGACCTTCTCATCCTCGGTGTATCCGGGGATGCGGATGATCTCCATGCGATCCATCAGCGCCTGCGGCATGCGCAGACTGTTCGCCGTCGTGATGAACATGACGTCGGAAAGGTCGAAGTCGACCTCCAGGTAATGGTCCTGGAACGTCGCATTCTGCTCGGGGTCCAAGACCTCGAGCAATGCCGACGAAGGGTCGCCGCGCCAATCGGCGCCGAGCTTGTCGATTTCGTCGAGCAAGAAGAGCGGGTTTGCCGACTTCGCTTTCTTCATGCCCTGAACGACTTTGCCGGGCATCGATCCGATGTAGGTCCGGCGGTGCCCGCGGATCTCCGCTTCGTCACGCACGCCGCCAAGCGACATACGCACGAACTCACGGCCGCTCGCCTTCGCGATCGACTTGCCGAGCGAGGTCTTGCCGACGCCCGGCGGACCGACGAGGCAGAGGATCGGACCGCGCAGTTTGCCCGCGCGTTGCTGAACCGCAAGGTACTCGAGGATACGCTCCTTGACCTTCTCGAGCCCGTAGTGATCGTCGTCGAGGACCTTCTCGGCCTCGTCCATATCCTTCTTGACCTTGGTCTTCTTGCCCCAAGGCAGGGAAAGGATCCAATCGAGGTAGTTGCGAACGACAGTCGCCTCGGCCGACATCGGCGACATCTGGCGCAGCTTGCGAAGCTCCGCGAGCGCCTTGTCGTTGGCTTCTTTCGACAGCTTCGTCTTCTTGATCCGGTCTTCGAGTTCGCCGAGTTCGTCGCGTTGCTCTTCGCCCTCGCCCAGTTCTTTTTGAATCGCCTTCAGCTGTTCGTTCAAATAGTACTCGCGCTGCGTCTTCTCCATTTGACGCTTCACGCGCGTGCGGATTTTGCGTTCGACCTGAAGGACGCTCATTTCGCCCTCCATGAAGCCGAACACTTTCTCCAGACGCTCAGCGACGCTGGTGGTCTCAAGCAGCGCTTGCTTGTCCGCGATCTTGACCGTGATGTGCGAGGCGATCACGTCGGCCAGTTTGGACGGATCGGTAATCTGCTGAACCTCGGACTGCGACTCCGGCGGAATTTTGCGATTGAGCTTGATGTACGCCTCGAATTGCGAAGAGGCCGAACGCGCCAAGCCTTCGACCTCGCGCGGTTCCTTCAAATCGTCGGGGATAATCTCCGCCTCGACTTGAAAGAAGTTATCATTCGGCACGAAGCGGCGGATGCGCGCACGTTGTTTGCCTTCGACAAGCACGCGCACGGTTTGATCCGGGAGCTTCAACAACTGCACTACGGAAGCGAGCGTTCCGACGGTATAGATATCGTCTTCGGCCGGCTCGTCCTGTGCGGGGTTCTTTTGCGTGACGAGTAGGATTTGCTTTTCTTCAAGACCGACGTCTTCAAGCGCACGGACCGACTTCTCGCGACCAACGAACAGCGGAACGATCTTGTGCGGGAAGACGACGATGTCGCGCAGCGGTAGAACCGGGAACACGCCCACAGTCTTTACGCCTTCGTCGTCTGCGGTTTTCATATCGACCTGCCTTTCAGTAGCTTCGGCGCTGTTTCGGCGAGCGGTCTAACGGCCCGACTCTGCAACGCCACAATTCTAAACGAGCGAATGAAGTGGAGGCGAGAGACGCTCCCTTCAAGGGGCCTGTAAGATACGCGAGGCGGGCCTTGACGACCGCTACGGTTCAGGACGCAGCTGACGCCGTTTCTCCGCGCTTGTCCGCGTAAATCAATAACGGACGCGCCCGGCCTTCGGCCACTTCACCATTGATGACGACTTCTGTTACGCCGCGCATGCCCGGCAGATCGTACATCGTGTCGAGCAGAATGTTTTCCATGATGGAGCGCAAGCCGCGTGCACCCGTCTTGCGCGCAATCGCCTTGCGAGAGATCGCCTTCAACGCGTCCTCTGAGAACGAAAGTGAAAGTCCTTCCATCTCGAACAAGCGTGCGTATTGCTTCACAAGAGCATTCTTCGGCTTGGTCAGGATCGCCATCAACGCGTCGATGTCGAGATCTTCAAGCGTGGCCAATACAGGCAGACGACCGACGAATTCAGGGATCAAACCGAACTTCAAGAGGTCTTCCGGTTCGATCTCGCGGAAGATCGCTCCCGTACCCCGGTCGTCCGGCGATTGAACATTGGCACCGAAGCCGATCGACGAGCCCTTGCCGCGCGCCGCGATAATCCGTTCAAGACCGGCGAACGCACCGCCGCAGATGAACAGGATGTTCGTCGTATCGACTTGCAGGAACTCTTGCTGCGGATGCTTGCGGCCGCCTTGCGGCGGAACACTAGCGACCGTGCCTTCCATGATCTTGAGCAGCGCTTGCTGCACGCCTTCGCCCGAGACGTCGCGCGTGATCGAGGGGTTGTCGGATTTGCGGCTGATCTTGTCGACTTCGTCGATGTAAACGATGCCGCGCTGCGCACGCTCGACATTGTAGTCGGCCGACTGCAGCAATTTCAGAATGATGTTTTCGACGTCTTCGCCGACGTAGCCCGCTTCGGTCAGCGTCGTCGCGTCAGCCATCGTGAACGGCACGTCGAGAATGCGCGCCAGCGTCTGGGCGAGCAGTGTCTTGCCGCAACCCGTCGGCCCGATCAGAAGAATGTTCGACTTCGCGATCTCGATGTCGCCGTTCTTCGTCTGATGGTTCAGGCGCTTGTAGTGATTGTGAACCGCGACCGCGAGGACCTTCTTCGCGTGATCCTGGCCGATGACATAGTCGTCGAGCACCTTGCGGATGTCGGACGGTGTGGGTACGCCGTCGCGGGATTTGACCAGCGACGTCTTGTTCTCTTCACGGATGATGTCCATGCAGAGCTCGACGCATTCATCACAAATGAAGACCGTCGGACCTGCGATGAGCTTGCGGACCTCGTGTTGGCTCTTGCCGCAGAACGAGCAGTACAGAGTGTTCTTGGAGTCACTGCCGCTCTTGCTCATCCTCTTCTCCCTCTAGGAGCCAGAAATTGTGCCGATTCCGGTCAATTTCCAGGTACATTACCAACAAAGCTAAACGCGTGCCGAATCCCCTACGCGCCGCCCTACAGCTCAATTCGAGCATGCTAGCCAGCCACGGATCAAGAATTCATTAATCGCGGGTGTATCGGGAAAACCGCGCAATCTGCCCGGGAACTAGTCCGTCTTCCCGATCTCCATTCCCGCCGGGCGCTTGGTGAATACCTGATCGATAAGGCCGAAGGTCTTTGCCTCCTCAGCGGTCAGGAAATAGTCCCGATCCAGAGCCTTTTCAATTGCCTCAACCGCCTGGCCAGTATGACGGGCGTAGATCTCGTTCAGGCGCCTCTTAAGCTTCACGATTTCCTGTGCATGACGCGCGATGTCGGTTGCCTGACCCTGCGCGCCGCCTGACGGTTGATGCAGCATCACTCGCGAATTCGGCAGGGCGAAACGCTGCCCCTTTTCGCCGGCGCACAACAGCAGCGACGCCGCCGAGGCTGCCTGGCCGATGCACAGCGTTGCGACCGGCGGTCGGATGTATTGCATCGTGTCGTAGATCGCGAGACCCGCCGTCACCAACCCGCCAGGCGAGTTGATGTACATCGACACCTCTTTCTTGGGGTTCTCCGCCTCAAGGAACAGAAGCTGCGCCGTCACCAGCGTTGCAATCGTGTCCTCGATCGGGCCCGAGACGAAAACGATGCGTTCCTTCAGCAGCCTCGAATAGATGTCGTACGAGCGCTCTCCCCGCGACGTCTGCTCGATGACGAAGGGCATGTAGTAGTTGGCGTAGGTCTCGCGGACGTCTTTCATGGAACTGCCTCTGGGCGACGCAAATGCCGCCATCGTATGACTTAGTTCGCCTTCAGGATTTTTGCCAGGTCGTCGGGGTCCTTAAACAAGTCTTCCCGACTCACTTGCCTGTCCGTGATCTTTACCTGACCGCACAGGAAGTCGACGACCTTGTCCTCAAAAATCGGCGCGCGCAGCTGGGCGAGCGCATCCGGGTTGTTGCGGTAGATCTCGACAATGCGCTGTTCCTGACCCGGGTATTGGCGGGCCTGCATCATCACCGCGCGGCTGAGTTCGTCCTGGGTGACCTGAACGTTGTTCACGCGGCCGAACTCGGAAAGCACGAGACCCAAGCGCACGCGGCGTTCCGCAATCGAGCGGAACTCCTGTTTCAGATCGTCTTCGGTCTTCGACTTGTCTTCATCGGCCAGGTTGCCGGATTTGATGTCTTGCTCCACCTGGGTCCAAATTTGCTTGAACTCCGCTTCCACCATGCCGGTGGGCAGGTCGAAGCTGTGCGAAGTGTCGAGCGCGTCGAGCAACGCGCGCTTTAGATGCGCGCGGCTTGCTTGGCCGAACTGGTTCGCCAACTGCGAGCGCGCGGCGTCACGAAGCTTATCCAGGCTGTCGAGGCCGAGCTTCGTGGCGAGGGTTTCGTCGACCTCGGCTTCAACGCCGCGACGCACTTCTTTGACCTTCACGTCGAAGTCGGCGTACTTGCCGGCGAGGTTTGCAGCTGGATAGTCGGCTGGGAACGTTACGGCGACGACTTTTTCATCGCCCGCCTTGGAACCTTTGAGTTGTTCTTCGAAGCCTGGGATGAAGCTACCCGACCCGATCACGAGCTCAGCATTCTCAGCCGTGCCGCCGTCGAAGGGAATGCCGTCGATCTTGCCGGTGAAGTCGATCAACATCTGGTCGCCGTCTTGCGCTTGCGCGTCGTCGCCCTTTGGCTCGAACGTGCGTTGCTGAGCGGCGAGACGCTTCAACGACTGCAAGACGTCTTCGTCGCTAACCTCGGCGATCGGGCGCATCAGCGAAACCGATGACGCATCGACCAGCTTGAAGTCGGGCATCAAGTCGACGCCCATCGTGAAGACCAGGTCTTCCGCGCCGGCGATTACCTCTTCGACCTTGCTGACCAGCTGAATTTGCGGCGACATCGCGGGACGCAGCGAACGGTCGTCGACCGCCTTTTGGCTGAACTCAGCCACTGCCTCTTGGACGATCTCACCCATCATCGATTTGCCGAACGTCTTGCGTAGGTGAGCGACCGGCACTTTACCCGGGCGGAAGCCCTTAAGCTGAACCTGGTCCTTCATCCCCTCAAGCCGCGACAGCAGCTTCGCATCGAGGTCGCTTGCTTCCACCGTAATGCGGAATTCGCGGCGCAGGTGGTCGTTGACGGTTTCGGTAATCTGCATGGCGTTTTAGTCCTGCCTCAATTCGATGGCGACGGCGTCGGTGATAAGGGAGCGCGATGGTGCGGGCGAAGGGATTTGAACCCCCACGACTTTCGTCACTGGAACCTAAATCCAGCGCGTCTACCAGTTCCGCCACGCCCGCTTGGAGCCAGCGTGCGTACCCAAATCTGACACCGGCGAGCTGCCGGGTTCCTGATGGAAAACAAGGGGCTGGTCTATAGCAGGGGGATTCAGAAACTCAAAGGCCGTAAAGCCCTGGTTTCTGCGCCATTTCGACGGCGCGCGGGAGGTGGTCGGCCAGGTCTTCGGCGATGAGGCCGGGTCCCGCGATTCTGCCGCAGAGTCCGTGCAGAAAGGCGCCGGTTCGCGCGGCGTCGAACGGCGTCATGCCCTGCGCGAGCAGCCCGCCGATGATGCCAGCAAGCACGTCGCCCGATCCGGCGGTGGCGAGATGGGCCGGCGCGTTTGTGTTCACGACGGTCGCGCCGTTCGGATCGGCGATCACCGTGTCGGCGCCTTTCAGCAGGACGACAGCCCCTGCCCTTTGCGCGGCCGCGCGCGTCGCGTCGATCTTGTTCGGTGCGTTTTTGAGAAGGCCCGGGAAGATGCGTTCGAACTCGCCTTCGTGCGGGGTCAGCACACAGCGTGCGGTGAATTGCTTGATGAGGTCTTCCGGTGCTTGTTCGAACGACGTCAGCGCATCGGCGTCGAGCACCACGGACGCGAGCGACGAGAGGGCAACTGCCGCGCGATCGCGTGTCGCTTGGCCAACGCCGTTCCCGGGGCCAATGACGATAGCGTTGTAACGCTTGTCTTCAAGAAGCGTGTGCAACGCGGTCGGCGTGTCGGCTTCTCGCACCATGATCGACGTTAGTGCCGCGCTGAGGACTGGGAGCGACGACGCTTCGCCCGCGACCGTCACGAGGCCAGCGCCGGCGCGAAGCGCCGCCCGCGCGGCAAGGCGCGCCGCGCCCGCGGCGTTCGCCGGTCCACTGACGACGACGCAGTGCCCGCGCTGATACTTGTGCGCGGCAGGGTCACGTGAAGCGATCTGCGGAGGGTCGGTGTTTTCGGCACATGTACTGCGGCGGTGCGTGGCGATGTCCGACAGCGCGTTCAGCATGCCGTCGGGGATGCCGATATCGACGCAGA
>JBKJZU010000349.1:0-7158 GCA_046715015.1 Micropepsaceae bacterium | reverse complement strand
CGTTCCTTGATCTGCTTGTCCGCGAACTCGGTGAGGTCGCGCGTCGGCATGTCGCCCGAGAGCATGACTGAGAGGATCGGTTCGGCGTCGGGGTCGATCTTTTGGATGATCGGTTGCTCGGCGTCTTGCGGCAGGTCGCGGATCGCGAGGTTGACCTTGTCGCGGACGTCCTGGGCCTTCACGTCAGAATTTTCGTTCAGGCCGAATTCGATGATGATTTGCGAAAGGCCTTCGTAGCTCTGGGACGAGAGCGACTTGATGCCGGAGATCGTGTTGACCTGGGCTTCGATCGTGTCGGTGATGTCGGTTTCGATGGCGTCGGGGCTTGCGCCTTCGAGCACGGTCGAGACGTTCACATAGGGGAACTCAACGCGCGGAAAGAGATCGACGCCGATCCGCTGCAGCGACACCCAGCCGAGCGCGACCAGCGCGCCAATGACCATCGTGGCCAGAACCGGCCGGCGGATCGAAAGGTCGGAGATCCACATGGGCTAGAGTTTCGCCTGGGTGGTGGGCTTTGCGGCAGCAGTCTCAGTTTTCACCGGCACGCCGTCGGCGAGTTGCGAGAGGTTCGGGCCGGTTAGAAGTTCGGTGCCTTCCGGCACGTTGCTCAAGATCTCTACGCGCTCGCCGTCAATCTCGCGCGTCGAGAGCGCGATCTTCTTCGCGCGACCGTTTTGCGACGTGAAGGCATAACGCGAACCGCCTGGGCCGAGGATTGCTTTGCGGTCGACCACGAGCGCCTTGCGGGCTTCAGGGATCAGCTCGACGCGGCAGTAGAGGCCCGGCAGGATCTTGTAGCCCGGATTGGGCAGCGCCATGCGGACTTCGACGCTGCGCGATTTGTAATCGATTCCGTAGTTGATGACGGCGACCTTTGCTTCGAACGGCTTTGCGATGCCGTCGACGTAGATGCGGCCGGTCATGCCTTCTTTCAGCTGCTCAAAATACGTCGCGGGCGCCACCACGATGACCGCAAGCGGGTCGATGCCCATGATTTGCACGACGCCCGCGGCACCGCCCATCGCGCCGCCGCCGCCGAAGCGCGTGGCCATGAAGCGGCCTTCGTAGACATCCTTCTTGGAGATTACGCCGTCATAAGGTGCGCGGACGATCGTGTCCTTCAACTGCTGACGGCCCTGCGCTAGGCGCGCTTCCCAGATGCCGAGTTGGGCGGCAGCGACGTCGGCGTTCGTCTTTGTCGTGTCCATGCGCGACTGGCTGACCCAGCCGCCGCCTTTGAGCGAGTCTTGACGTTTTAGATCGGCCTGCGCATTGCGCAATTGTGCGCGGGCGAGAGCGACCTGCTTTTCTTGTTCCAGCACGACGAGCTTGATGTCGATGTCGCGCGTACGAAAGAGAGCTTGGCCTTTTTTCACCTTGCTGCCGACGGCGACCATAACTTCATCGATGATGCCGTCGACGGTTGGGCCGATGTCGGTTTGGCGCGAAGGGGTGAGCGAACCGGTTGCCATGATCGGCACGGCGACGTCGGTCTTGGTGACCTTCACGACCGAGACCGTCACGGCGACGGGTGCTGCGTCCTTCGCCTGGTCTTTTGCTTCGGTCGGCTTGCCGCAGGCGGCGAGGCCGAGGGCAAGAACGGTCAGTATGGCGGCAATCAGAGGCCGGTGTGCGGTCATGGCGCGGCAATACCTGGTGGCGTCAGGAATTAGTATACTGGATTACTATATGCTACCATACCAATTCGTGAAACGGGTTTGACGCCTTTGAGTGAGACATTTTCGACGGCTGAGCGGGCAAAAGCCGCGCGGAAAGGCGCGCCGGCAAAGCGCACGCGTTTTATGGAAAATGAGAGGCTAAGGGCCGAACTCGACGTCGAGGGCACTTTGGGCTGGCTGTTCAAAGACATCCATTGGTTGTTGGGCAAGGAGTTCGGGGCGCGTCTTGCCGGGCTCAACCTAACGCGTGCGCAGTGTCGGGTTCTGTTCACGATCGAACGCGCCGACGCTCCGCTCACGCAGACCGAGGTCGCGGAGTTGACGGATATCGAGAAGGCCCCTTTGGGCAAGATGCTCGACCGATTGGAACAGGGCGGGTGGATCGTCCGAAAGTCCGACCCGAAAGACCGGCGGGCACGTCGGGTTTCCGTTACGGCAAAAATCGACAAGGTCTTACCGGTTGTCGCTGCGGCCGCGAAGGGAACATTTGCGCGCGCGCTGCAAGGTATGCGACAGAGTGACGTGAAGGAATTGATTGCGAAGCTTGAAAAGCTGAAACGCAATCTCGGCGGCGCCGACGACTAGGTGCCAGCGCCGCCCCGAACCAAGTTCAACCTTGAGGGCCGCGATGAATTTCGATTTCTCCGACGACCAAAAAATGCTGAAGGATCAGGCGCGCAAGTTCCTGACCGAGAAGTGCTCGACGAAGGTCGTGCGCAAGATCCTGGAAAGCGACGAGCCGTACGACAAGGCGCTGTGGAAGCAGATCGGCGAGATGGGTTGGCTGGGGACCGCGATCCCGGAGGAGTACGGCGGGCTGGGGCTCGGGCATCTTGAGCTTTGTGTGGTCGCGGAAGAGTTGGGCCGTGTGGTTGCGCCGGTCCCGTTTTCGTCGTCGGTCTATCTGGCGACCGAGGCCTTGCTGCTTGCAGGAAGCGACGCGCAGAAGAAGAAGTATCTGCCGAAATTAGCGTCGGGTGAGTGGATCGGGACTTTCGCGATCGCCGAAGGCGCTCAACCGCCGAGCCCGAAGACGATCAAGGCGTCGCTGAAAGGCGGAAAGCTCGACGGGACGAAGGCGCCGGTGCCGGACGGTGATATCGCCGACTTCGCGGTCGTTCTGGCCAAGAGCGCGGAGGGGCAGGGTGAGAGCGCGCTGTCGCTTGCGATCGTCGATTTGAAGGGCGCCGGCGTCTCGCGCCGGGCGGTGAAGAACATCGATCCGTCACGTAGCCAAGCCGAGCTGTCGTTCAAGGGCGCTGCCGCCGAGGCTTTGGGACCTGCCGGCGACGGATGGGATCTGGCGAAGCGCGTGCTTGATCGCGCCGCAGTGCTGATGGCGTTTGAGCAGGTTGGCGGGGCCGATGCGTGCCTCATGATGGCGAAGGACTATGCGCTGAACCGTTACGCGTTCGGCCGCACGATCGCGTCGTTCCAGGCGATCAAGCATAAGCTTGCCGACATGTACGTGCTCAACGAGCTCGCTCGGTCGAATGCGTATTTCGGCGCGTGGGCGCTCTCGACGAACGCGGCCGATCTGGCCGAAGCGGCGGCCGGCGCGCGGATTAGCGCGACGGACGCGTTCCACAATGCTTCGAAGGAAAACATCCAAACGCACGGCGGCATGGGCTTCACGTGGGAACTCGACTGTCACCTCTATTACAGGCGTTCGAAGGTGCTGAGCTTGGCGCTCGGTGCGTCGCGGGTGTGGAAAGATCGTCTGGTCAACCACCTCGAAAAGAAAAACGTCGCCTAGTCGCCATTCGAACCGAAAGACAAAGCCATGGATTTCAACGATACCCCGCAAGAAGCTGCTTTCCGCGCCGAAGTGCGCAGCTGGCTTGAAGCGAATGCAAAGCCGAAGAGCGCAACCGGTTTCTCGGCCGAGAACCCGCGCTTTCAACGCAACGAGCAAGAGGCCCTGAAGGTCGCCAAGACTTGGCAGGCGAAGAAGGCCGAGAAGCGCTATGCGCGCATCACCTGGCCGAAGGAGAACGGCGGCCTTGGCGGCACACCGATGCAGCAGGTGGTTTACAACCAAGAAGAGTCGAAGTTCGACGTGCCTTCGGGGTTCTTCGAGATCGGCCTTGGTATGTGCATTCCGACGGTCACGCATTACGCGTCGAAAGACGTGGCGTCGCGGTATGTGAAGCCGGCGCTTTATGGCGAAGAGATTTGGTGTCAGCTGTTCTCGGAGCCGTCGGCCGGGTCCGACGTCGCGGGTCTGCGTACGCGCGCGGAAAAGGACGGCGACGATTGGATCATCAACGGACAGAAGATCTGGACGTCGGGCGCACACTATTCCGACTACGGCATTTTGCTCACGCGGACGGACCCGAATGTGCCGAAGCACAAGGGCCTGACGATGTTCTATCTCTCGATGAAGTCGCCGGGCGTGGAAGTGCTGCCGATCAAGCAGATGTCGGGCGGCGCGAACTTCAACGAAGTCTTCTTCACGAACGTACGCATTCCGGACTCCCAACGTCTCGGCAATGTCGGCGACGGCTGGGGCGTTGCGCTGACGACTCTCATGCATGAGCGTTTGGCGGTCGGCGGCGGGCAGGGCGGCTCAGGCGCCGACATCAACGAGCTGCTTTCGCTTGCGCGCGAGACGGAACTTGAAGACGGGCCTGCGATCCGCAATGCCTCCGTGCGCGAGCGCATCGCCGAATGGTACGTGCGGGGCCAAGGCCTGAAGTACACAACCTATCGGACGCTTACCGCGCTCAGCCAAGGCCGCGTGCCGGGGCCGGAGGCTTCGATCGCGAAGGTCGTCGTCGCGCCGAAGATGCAGGACCTTGCCTCGTTTGCCATGGACCTTGAGGATATGGGCGGGGTGATGACCGGGGAGGATTCGCCGCTGATGGGCGCGTTCCAGCAATCGTTCATGTGGGCGCCGGGCCTACGCATCGCCGGCGGTACGGACGAGATTTTGAAGAACATCATCGCCGAGCGCGTGCTCGGCCTTCCGGCCGATATCCGCGTCGACAAGGATATCCCGTACAACAAGTTGCCGACGGGCCGCTGATCGAGGTGATGGCCCGCTTCGGCGGGGCATTTTTTAGTCGGCTTCGGTGATCAGTTTCATGAAGTCGCGATTGATGAACGTCAGTGCGCCAGCGGCTGTGCGCATCGGCAGGAATTGGCGGCCGCCGTCGTTCAGCAAATCTTGTAGCCGCTGACCGGTTTTGAACACGTAGAGTTCGCCGCTGAGCACGGTGCCGTCCGTCAGATGAACCGTAGCCGGAACGCCTTCCTTCGTCGCGCGCGTTCCGTTCAAACCTGTCGATGTGTTGAACGTCTTCATTGCTTCCCCTGGCCTGAAGCCGAGGGGGTATTTTGACGGACGCGCGTTAAGATTCGTTGAGCAGTGCTATTTCGCGGAAAGCCAGCCCTTGCGGCTGCCGTCGATCTCGATCGTGAACGAGTTGTTGCGCAAATTGCAGTCGCCGGTGCGCGTGTTGGCGATCTGCCCGCCCAGCTTTTTGTATTGAATGGCGAGTGTGTAGGTGCGGCGGAACTTGCCCTTCTCGACGTCCGCAACTGGGGCTGCGAATTCGAACCTAACCGCGACACCGCTGTGTGGCGCAATGCGGTCGAATGGAACGTTTCCGACGACGCGGCCCTTCTTGCCTGTGGCGAGATCGTCTTCGGTGACGACCACGGCTTGCTCGCCGGGCTTGCCCAGAAACGGTTGGTCGCCGATGTTGCGGACACGCATGACGAACGGCCAGTGGAAGATGCCGTCGCTTGTGGCCCAGGCGCTTAAACGTTGCACGCGCGTTGCGCCGGCGGGCGGACGCTGCGAGATGTCGACCTCTAAGAAATGATCGGCTGCCGGGTCCGCGCACGACGGGACGAGCGGTTCGAATTGGGGAAGTATGACGTGGTTTGGGATCTTGACGTCGGCCGCTTGGGCGGTCGCGCAGCCGAGTGCGATCGCCGTTCCGAAAAGCGCTGCGTACTTCATGCGATGATCCTCGACCTTTGTTGCAGGACGCCGACGCAGGTTTCGACGACGGTTTTCACCGCAGCGATCATCTGCGCCTCCGTCAGTGTTGAGGCGTGTGGCACGTTGTGGCCTTGGGCGGTAAGCCGCGCCACCTGCGTATCGAGATAGGGCACGTGGATGAAACCGGCAAGGCTCGGACCGTCTTGTGCCGCAAGCGTCATCAGGCGGTAAAAGGTCAGATTACAAAGATAGTCGCCGGCGCTGTCGGAGGCAGTTACGGGTAACCCTTTCGCGCGCAAGGCTGTCTCGATTTCGCGAAGCGGCAGGCCTGTTGCGTAGCGGTCGTTGCCGTTTGCAACGACGCATGCGCCGCTGGCGCACGCGCCGGTGAAGTCGGGCCTGTCCGTTGCGACGACGTTGTGCGCCGTGGACTCCAACGTGATGCCGGTGGCTTTTGCGCTGAGGCCGAATGCGATTGCGATGTCGGGCCGCACTTCATGGAGCAGCGGCTCCATCTCGCTTTCCCAAAGGTCGAACCTTACGGGCAATGTTCGCGCGACGAGTTGCGCGCCGAGCGGTTGCCACCTCTCCTGCTGAAGATGCTCGATCGCCCAAGCGGTCGGGTTCGCGGGGGCACCCGGAAAAACCGAGAAGCCCGTGACCAACACTTTGACGACCTGTGTGTTGCGCCTCATGCAAGCATTGAACCACGAAATGCCGGGCCGCTCAAAACGAACATCGCGCCTTCTCAAGACCCGCGTTTGCGGTCAGGTTTCTTGCGGGTCTTTGGGGCTGTGACGTTCAACCAAGCGGTCCGTAGAGCGCTTTCGGCGGTCGCGCGGTCCGCGTGTTTGAGGTGCAGCCACGTCGCGCCTTTGTCACCCCAAGCGTTCGGGATGCGTTGAAACGCTTTTGGTTCCGCGCCCGTCATCATCTCTTGCTGTTCCGGGGTCAGTTTGACCATCGCCCGTTCGTCTTTCTCCGACAGCGTCGAGAAGATTTTGCCGTTTGCGCGAAAGGAGGCGAGTTCGAAATGCGGCGCCTCCGCCGTCTCGGGCAGCGAGAGCGCCAGCTTGCGAAAGGCGGCCGGCGAAACCATCAGCGGCGTCCCGTCGCAGCCCGACGCTTGCTCGGCCTGCGCGGCTTCGCGCTCACGTTGGCGTGCGCCGTGCGGAGCGCGCTCTCAGCGGTTTTGGTGTCGACCGCCCTTAGATTCATCCACGTCCATCCCTTCTGACCCCAATAGTTCGGAACGGCCTCAAAGACGTTGGGCTCGACCGATGTCAGAACCTCTTATTGCTCCGGTACGAGTTTCACGGTGGCGCGCCCGGGCTTCTCGTTCAGCGTGGCTAAGATCTTTCCCTTGACCAAACACGGCGGGCTTTCGAAATGCAACGCTTCCGCCGTCTCAGGCAACGACAGCGCGATCTTGCGGAATGCGGGCACCGAGATCACGGCGTGACCACGGGGAAGTTCGAGGTGACGGGATCGATCATGCCGACGAGTTCGCCGTAGGTACCTGCG
>JBKJZU010000348.1:0-10416 GCA_046715015.1 Micropepsaceae bacterium | reverse complement strand
AGCGTCGCCGCGATCTTGTCCGGGTTGTGCGCGAAGTCGTCGATAACCGTGACGCCGTTCTTTTCGCCCACGAATTCGAAACGGCGTTTGATGCCGGTGAACGTGGCGAGCGCGGCGACGGCGTCGGCGAGCGAAACACCGCAGGCACGGGCGGCGCAGAGCGCGGCGAGTGCGTTCGCGACGTTGTGCGTGCCGGGCAGTTGGATCCTTGCGTCGATGCGTTTGCCGCTGTCGCGCTCCGTCACCTCGAACGTGATGCCGTCCGGTGCGGGGCGCAGGCGTCCAGCGAACAATTGCGCGCGCAGGTCGGTCAGGCTGAACGTTGCGGCGTTCGGGGTGACGAGCGCTTTGGTTTCGTCGTTGTCGAGGTTGAGGACAGGGGTTTCGGCTTTGGCGACGAAGTCGCGGAACAGCGTGCGTAGTTCATCCATCGATTTGTGGTCGAGGGAGATGTTCGTCACGACCGCCACGCGGGGCCGATAGAGCGCGATCGAGCCGTCGCTTTCGTCGACTTCGCTGACGAACGCGTCGCCAGGGCCGACCAGGGCGCTGGCGAACGGGTTGTCTGCAGCTTGGAAGTTCTTCATCACGGCGCCGTTCATGATCGTGGGCTTTAGCCCCGCTTGGTGCAGGATCCAGCCAACCATGCCGGTCGTCGTGGATTTGCCGCTGGTGCCGCCGACCGCGATGCTGTGCGGGGCGGCGTTGAAGAGGTCGGCGAGCAGGTTGGCGCGGCGCATCACCCTCAAGTCCAGGCGCTTGGCCGCTTGGACGTCGGGCACGGTGTCTTCGACGGCGGCGGAGGTGATCAGGATTTGGTCGCGGGAGGTGACACCGCTGCCGTCTTGGGCAAAGAGGCCGATGCCGCGCGATTTCAAGAATTCGAACTTCGCACCAAAGCGCCCCTGATCGAGTGAGCGGTCGGAGCCGTCGACCGTGTAACCTTGGCCGCGGAGAATCAGCGCGAGCGGCAACATTCCGCTACCGCCGATTCCGCAGAAGAAATATCGTGCGTTTCGATTCAAGCTCATGGCCCGTGTGATCGCACATGGGCGTTTTGCGGACAATGGTCCCAGCATGACCGACAGGCCTTTGAATATCGGCGTCGTTGCGCCCGCGAACCGGCTTGAGCCGACGGTGGCGGAGCGGGTGACCGCGCTTGCGGCGCAGCTGTATCCCGGGCGCGCCGCGCTTTCGTTTCATCCGCAGTGTTTCCTGACGTCGGGGCATTTCGCCGGCGACGATGCGGTGCGGGCGGCGGCATTCGTCGATGCCGCGAACGATCCTTCGGTCGATGTGGTTTGGTTTGCGCGCGGCGGGTACGGGTCTTGCCGCATTCTGGAAGCGGCACTGCCGAAGCTCGGCGCGTTTGCGCGGACGAAGATCTACCTCGGCTATAGCGACATGGGATCGCTGTTGGGTGCGCTTTACGGTCTGCGGTTTCCGCATGTCGTGCATGGGCCGATGCCCGCTGATGTGACACGCGACGGCGGCGAAGCGGCGGTGCGGCGCGCGCTTTCCTATTTGCTGGACCGCGCGACCGAAACGCTGGAGCCCGCCGTGCTGTCGGGCGCGAAGGTTGCGGCGTTCAACATCAAGACGCTGAGTGAGTTGATCGGCACGCCGTACCAGCCGGATCTGACGGACCACGTGCTGCTGCTCGAGGATGTGGCGGAGTATATGTACAGCATCGACCGGATGCTCTTTCACATCACCTCGACGCCTGTGATGCGGAAGATTGCCGGCATCAAGCTTGGGCGGTGCAGCCAGATTCCGTCGAACGATCCGGACTTCGGTAAGACGGAAGTTCAGGTGGCGGAGTATTGGTGCGCGCGAGCGGGTATCCCCTATCTCGGCCGTGCGGACATCGGCCACGATGCGGACAACAAGGTCGTGCCGTTCGGCGCGCTTGCGATCGCTTAGTCTGGGTATTGATTTGGCAACCGATTGCACGATATCATGTCGATATCGATCGAGGTTTGCCATGACTGCAATCATCATTCGGAACCTGCCCGACGACGTTCACGAGGCTTTGCGCAAGCTGGCGGCCGAGCGCAAGCAACCTGTCGAGGCGTTCGTCCGTGAGACGCTCAGCGAGGTCGCGCGCCGCAAGCGCGGTGGCATCGACTTTGAGAAACTGGCGCGCGATCGCGCGGCATTGGGGTTCCACGAAGATGGTCCTGCCTGGACGCCGGACCTGGATGATCCTGCGTTGAGCCGCAAGGTGTTGGGTTTGCCGCCCCTTCGTAAGAAACGCAAAGCGAAGAAGTGAGCGTTCTTCTCGATACGCACTACGTGTACGGGCTCGCACAGAGCCCGGGCACGGTTACAGACGACGAGGTGAACTTTCTCAGGTCATATCCGAAGCGATTTGTGGTCAGCGCCGTTTCGATTTGGGAAGTTCGTTTGAAATGGAGCGCATTTCACAAGTCTGGCGCGCGCAAGGGTGTCGCGAGTCCGACCGATGTGTTACGCACCATCTTGGGGCAGCCCGTTGATATGCTGGCGCTTTCAGCTGCTCATGCTGCTGCGGATTTGGTCGTGCCGTTGTCGCACAAAGATCCGTTCGATGAGCTTCTGTTGGCGCAGGCACAGGTCGAAGGCTTGAAGCTTCTTTCGCGCGACCGGCAACTCCTGGGGCACCCTCTGGTCGAGGCCATCTCCTAATTAGCTTTTCAACAAAATCATCGAGCTTGGGTCCCAGCTTACGTAGACGGCGCGCGCGGGATCGAGGCCCGAGGTCATCGAGCGGTCGACGTTTTGGGCGGCGACGGAGAGCGGGGCTTCGCGACCTTTGACGTGGACGTGGTGGTGGCTGCGGTCGCCGAGATACGCGCTGGCCTCGATCGTACCTTCGACGAACGCGCCTGAGGGTCTGCTCGCGGTGAGCGAGAGTTTTTCCGGGCGGATTGCGGCGGTGACCTTTTGCCCGACCTTGAGGCCGTCGATTGCCGGCGCCTTGAATTGGCCAAAGCCTGCGCCTTCGAGCGTGACCTCGTTGCCGTTGACGGCGCGCACGGTGGCGTCGATCAGGTTGATGTTGCCGATGAAGCTTGCAACTTCGACGGAGTTCGGGGCTTCGTAGAGGTCCTTTGGCCCTGCGATCTGGAGCACGACGCCTTTGCCCATGACCGCAATGCGGTCGGACATCGAAAGCGCTTCTTCCTGGTCGTGCGTTACGAACACGAACGTGATGCCGACATCCTTTTGCAATTGACGCAGTTCGATCTGCATTTCCTCGCGCAACTTCTTGTCGAGCGCGCCGAGCGGTTCGTCGAGCAACAGGACTTTCGGCCGTTTGATCAACGCGCGGGCGAGGGCGACGCGTTGGCGTTGGCCGCCCGAAAGCTGATCGGCGCGGCGAGGTCCAAAGCCCTTCAGCTTGATCATGTCCAGCGCTTCGTCGACGCGGCGCGTGAGTTCGCGGCTCGACAGGCCCTCTTTGCGCAGGCCGTAGGCGATGTTGTCGAACACGTTCAGGTGCGGAAAGATCGCGTATGACTGGAACACCATGTTCGTCGGACGCTTATACGACGGGATCAGCGCCGATGGCTGCCCGTCGATGTAGATTTCGCCTTCGGTCGGAAATTCGAAGCCCGCGATCATGCGCAGAAGCGTGGTCTTGCCGCAGCCGGAGGGGCCAAGCAGCGAGAAGAACTCGCCGCGTTCGATGGTGAAGGTCGCGCTGTCGACGGCCTTCACGCCGCCGGCAAACTTTTTGGTTACGTTTTCGATACGGATGATGTTGTCGGCCATATGGCGTTACGCGACCCCTACTTTGCGTTCGCTTGTGCCGAGTTGGCGGACCCATTCGGCAAGCACGACCAGCAAGCATGAAACGATCAGGATGACGGCGCCGAGCGCGAGGACGCTGGGCAGCTTGTTCGGGAAGCGCAACTGGGTCCAGATGTAGACCGGCAACGTCGGTTGTTGGCCCTGCAGGAAGAACGACAGCAGGAACTCGTCGAACGAGACGATGAAGGACAGCAGCATGCTGGAGACGATGCCCGGCAGCACGAGCGGGAACGTCACGCGCCAGAACGTCATCCACGGCGTTTCGCCGAGGTCCATCGACGCCTCTTCCAGGCTTTTGTCGAAGCCGTCGAGGCGTGACGTCAACACCGCCATCGCGAAGGGCGTGCACAGCATGATGTGGCCGATCGTGATCGAAAAGAGCGAGAGCGGGATTGAGAGCGTGTTCACCAGGATGAGAAGTGCGATACCCAGAATGATCTCGGGGATGAAGAGCGGCAGCATGATCGTGCCGGTCACGAGTGCTTGGCCGGGCATGCGATAACGCGTCACTGCTTTCGCGCCGAGCAGCCCTAAGATCGTCGCCACGATCGAGGCGACGGCCCCGACTTGGAGGCTGGCGGTCAGCGCGCGCAGCATGTCGGTGTCGGCAAACGCCTGTTCGTACCACTTCGTCGTGAAGCCTTTCAGCGGGAAGGCGACGAAGATCGAGTCGTTGAACGAGAAGAGCGGCAGGAACAGAACGGGCAGATAGAGAAACAACAGATAGGCGACGGCGAAGACGCCGAGCAGGCCGCCCGGATCGCCCATGCGCTTTGCGGCGCGGATCGGCTTCGTCATCGGATTTGCCTCACGGCGAGTTGCATGGCGGTGACGAAGAGCACGACGAGAATGCCGACGGCTGCCATCGCGGAGAGCGCAAGGGCTGCGCCGAGCGGCCAGTCGTTGATTTTCAAGAACAGCACCTGGATGCTGTAGGCGATCATCTGTCCGGTGGGGCCGCCGACGAGCTGCGGGGTTACGTAGTCGCCGGTCGTCGGCACGAAGATCAGCACCGATGCGCCGATCACGCCAGGCAGCGAGAGCGGGAACGTGACGCGCCAGAAGCGTGCCCAGGCTGTGTCGCCGAGGTCGGCCGCGGCCTCCAGCAGCGTACGGTCGATCTTTTCCAGCGATACGTAGATGGGCAGGATCGCGAAGGCGGCGTACGCGTGCGCAAGCGTTATGACGACTGCGATTTGGTTGTAGAGCAGGAACTCCAGCGGTTCGGTGACCAAGCCGGCGGAGATGAGGCCCGAGTTGATCACGCCGTTGTAGCCGAGGATCACCTTCCACGAGAACGCGCGCAGCAAATAGCTGGTCCAGAACGGGATGGTGAGCAGGATCAGCCAGACGAATTTGTAGCGTTTCACGCCGAACGCGACGTAGTAGGCCATGGGGTAGGCGAGGCCCACGGTTACCAGCGTGACGAGGCCGGACGTCGCGATCGTGCGCCAAAAAATGTCGTGGTAGCTCTGCTTCGCAAGGACGTCTTGGTAGCGCTGGGTCGTGAACGTGGTGTCGACCGACATGCCCGCTTGGGTCCAAAACGAATAGAGGGCCAGCATGATCAGCGGCGCGGCGAGCAGGACCACCATCGTGATCATGACGGGCGACAGAAGGGCGTAGCCCTTCGCTGCGTCGGAACGCAGGTAGAATGCACGGAGCCGGTCGGCAAAGCGTGGCGCGGAACTGGCCGTCACGTGTCTCCCCGTACGGCCCGGTTCGAGCCTGCGCGGCCATCTTGGGAGAAAGTGCGCGATCCCGCAACTGGGCACGACCCTAAGGTGGTTAAGGCTGTGGTGCCAAACCTCGCGTGCGCTAAGCTGGTGTCGCGTTTTCGCCGAATCGTTCGAGGGTGCGACGATGAAAGAAACCGAACTTACGATCCGCGGTTTGCTCTTGGGGGCAGCGATTGCGGCCGTGTTCACAGCAGCGAACGTTTATCTCGGCTTGAAGGCCGGGATCACGATTGCATCCTCGATCCCGGCGGCGGTTATCTCGATGGGGATCTTGCGCGCGTTCAACACGGGCACGATCCGCGAGAACAACATCGTTCAGACCGTGGCGTCGGCCGGCGGAACTTTGTCGGCGATCATCTTCGTGCTGCCGGGGCTCGTGATGATTGGGTACTGGCAGTACTTTCCGTTTATCGAAACGGTCCTCGTCTGTGCGCTGGGTGGCACTCTGGGCGTGTTGTTTTCGATCCCGCTTCGGCGTGCGCTTGTCGTGAATTCGCCACTGCCATTTCCGGAAGGCGTCGCGGCGGCGGAAGTGTTGAAAGTCGGCGCGCGTGGCGATGAAGCGCCCGACAACGTGTTGGAGCGTTCGCGCGGGCCGCTCATCGTGCTGTACGGCGCCATCGTGGCCGTCGTTATGCAAGTGGCGACCTTTATCGGCGTCGCGGCGGGCGCGTTCGAGCGTTACTTCCGCGTCGGTGCCGGCGTCAGCGGGTTCAGCACGTCGTTCTCAATGGCGCTGATCGGCGCGGGGCACCTTGTTGGCATTTCGGTCGGTATTGCGATGCTGGTGGGCGTGTTGATCGCGTGGGTGGGGATCATTCCGATTTACTCGGCGGGGCTTGAGGGCGATATCGCGGAAATTGCGGGGCGAACGCGGGGCGAAAAGGCGCGGTTCATCGGTGCGGGCGCGATCGGCATTGCAGCGATCTGGAGCTTGGTGGCGCTCGTCATGCCCGTCTATCAGGGGCTTATGGCTACGTTGCGCGCGGGTGGCGGTGCGCAGACGGGCGGACATGACGATCGCGACTTGAGCATCGGGCTGATCGGTTTGCTGAGCGTTGCGTGTCTGATCGCGATCGGTGGGCTTCTCTACAATTTCATCGCGGGCGGCGAGCTTGCCGCGTTCGGCTGGCCGCTCGTCGTTGGCGGCGTCTTGTTCACGGTTGTCGTCGGTGCGTTCATTGCGACGGTTGCCGGCTACATGGCGGGTTTGATCGGCGCGTCGAACAGCCCGGTCTCGGGCATCGGCATTCTTTCGATCTTGGCGGCGGCGCTGTTGCTTGCCGTGTTCATCCAGCCGCAGCTTCCGCCGGAAGCTACGGACGCGCTGGTGGCGGTGGCGTTGTTTGCGGTTGCGATCGTGTTTTCGATTGCGACCATTTCGAACGACAATCTGCAGGATTTGAAGACCGGCCAACTGGTCGGCGCCTCGCCGTGGAAGCAACAGCTCGCGTTGATCGTCGGCGTGATCGCGGGTTCGCTGGTGATCCCCTTCACGCTCAATATGCTGAACAGCGCCTACGGGTTTGCGGGCGACCCCAACAGGAATGCGGTCGCCGATCCACTGGGCGCGCCGCAGGCGACGCAGATCTCGACGCTGGCGAAGGGCGTCTTGAACGCCGAACTCGATTGGAACTTGATCGGCTACGGCGTGTTGGTCGGCATCGCCGTCATCGTGGTCGACGAGATTCTCAAGCGCGCCAAGCTGTTGCGGATACCGCCGATGGCGGTGGGCATCGGAATCTATCTGCCGATGGATACGACGTCGCCCGTGATCTTCGGCGCGATCATCGGATGGCTCTATGTGCGTGCGGTCTCGAAATCCAGCCAATCGGCGATGCTGGAACGGTTCGGCGTGCTTCTGGCGTCGGGCCTGATCGTGGGCGAAAGCTTGCTCGGTATCTTCTACGCAGGCGCGATCGCTGCCACGCAGAACCAGTCTCCGTTGGCGCTGGTGAAGGACTTTGCCTTGGCGCCTCTGGTGGGCGCCGTGTTGTTCGTGGCGTTGATCGCGTTCAGTTACAACTGGGTTAGCCGGCAGGCAAAGGTTTAGAAGGACTTAGCGCGGCCTTTGCGAAATCGCGGGGACATCATCCGCGGTAGTATCAATTCGCGCCGATTTGCGCGCTTCGGCAGCCGCCCGCAACGGTTTGATAACCAGTAGCGGCAACCACGGTTTAATGCGGCGCATGGCATGCTTCAGCCTTGGAAAGGTGGGTCGCGCACTGAGCGCGCCTGTCCTTTTTCGGACTGCAAAGAACAAAAGCATGACGGGCAAGCTCGGCAAATATTCGACGATACTCGCCGTCCTGGTCGTTGCGATCGTGGCGATCGCGGCGGGCTTGCTTGCGACGTTGTTGCAGGCGTCGGCCGAACGATTGGACCGCCAGCAATTGGTCAGCGAAAAGGTCATCGTACGCTCCGTCGTCAAGCGCCAGCTCGCGAAGCTCGAAGCCAACGTGCGCGACTACGCGCTTTGGGACGACATGTACGACCGGTTCCAAAGAGGCGCGGATCCGCGCTGGGACGTCGAGAACTTGGGCCGGTACGGCACGGTGACGTTTCAATTGGATCACGTTCTGGTGGTCGCGACCGACGGGCGCATTGTCTACAGCTACGGCGCCAAGGCGGACGGTCCCGTGCCGGTCAGCAAGTTCGACCAGCAGCGTCTTCAGGCCCTTTCGGTGCCGCTGATTGCGGACGGCCGTGCGGGCAGGCTTCGCGCGGTGACAGGCGTCGTCGAGTTCTTGGGCGAGCCCCAGTTCGTTGCCATGCATCCCATCGTGCCGTCGAGCCTGAAACGCAGAGCGCGCGGCGATCAAGCGAGCTTTGCTCTTGTCTACATGAAGACGATCGACTCGGCCTACCTTGCGACCGTTGCCGAAGATTTCAGACTGGGCGGATTGGCCGTGCCGATGTCGGGCTGGATGGATCCGTTGCACGGGCCGGCGGGGATGGCGCCGACCTACGGGCTGACGTGGAACTCGTCGCCGGGCGGCAAGCAGTTCGTTTCGGATTCGACCAGCATGTTGCTCACGGTCGCGCCTGTCGTGGCTGCGATGCTGATTGCGCTCGCGTTCGGATGGGTTGCCGTCATCAACCAAGCGCGCGACGCCGAGATGCGCTCAGTGCAGGCGCAGGTCGAGGCGGCGGAAGAAACCAGCCGCGCCAAGAGCTTGTTCATCGCGAATATGAGCCACGAGTTCCGCACGCCGCTGAACGCGGTGAACGGGCTCTCCGAACTCATCAAGAACGACACGCTCGATCTCGGCGTTCCGGACAAGTACAAGGAATACGCGGGCGACATCCTGGCCAGCGGTCAGCACTTGCTGCGCATCGTGAACAATCTTCTGTTGTTCTCGAAGATCGAAGCGCGGCAGCACCAGGCGAGCATTGAAGCGGTGAGCCTGGCCGAGGAAGTGACGTCCACGTACCGCATGCTGCGCGTGCTGGCCGAGCAGCGCGGCGTGCAGCTAACCTGCCAATACATTCCGCCTAGCGTGCTGGTCACGGCCGACCGGCAGGCGCTGGTGCAGATCGTCGTCAACGTAGTCGGCAACGCGCTGAAGTTCTCGCCGGCGAACACGCATGTGAGCGTGGAGTTTTCGGTCATGCGCGAACTCGGGCTGTGCGACCTGCGCGTCGTCGATCAGGGATGCGGTATCCCCGAGAAGGTTCTGCATCAGTTGGGTCAACCGTTCGTGCAGGCCGACGGTGTCTATGCGCGGCGCGAGCAAGGCACTGGGCTTGGTCTTGCGATCTGCTTGAAGCTTGCCACGCAAATGGGCGCCAGGCTCACCATCGATAGCGTCGAAGGCAAGGGCACGACGGTGTCGTTGCGCCTGCCCTTGGCGGCGGTGCCGGAGGCGGTCGAGGGACTCGCGCGCCCCGCGGCGGTCGCCGCAGAATAATAGCGAAACGTCAGGTAGTTGACGCGCCGGGAGCCGGTGTGCCCCATGCGGGCCACAACAGAGGCTGGCCCCCATGAAACTCTATGACTCGAAACTCTCGCCTTATGCGAACCGCGTGCGGTTGCAGCTGTACCTGAAGGGCGTCGACGCGCAGTTGATCGATGTGCCGAGCGGCGGGTCGCACACTGCCGAGTACGCGAAGATCAATCCGCTGGAGAAGGTGCCGACGCTGGACGACGGCGGGTTCTTTTTGCCGGAGTCGGGCGTGATCGGCGAGTACATCGAGGATACGCGGCCGACGCCGTCGCTTCGTCCCGCCGACGCGAAAGATCGCGCGCGGATGCGGGTGATTTACAACATCGCCGACCAATACATCCTCAATCCGCTGTTCGAATTGTTCGACCAAGTGAACCCGAAGACGCGCGATGCGAAGATCGTGGACGAGCAATTGACCGCTTTATCGGGCGGGCTCAAAGGGCTCGAGCATTTCATCGTGTCCGGCAAATACGCGATGGGCGCGCAAGCCTCGCTTGCAGACTGCGCGCTGGTGCCGTCGCTGTTCTTCGCGGCCGGGATCGGGCCGATGTTGGGGCAGGGCGATCTTTTGGGGCCAACGCCAAAGGTGAAGGCGTACTGGGCCGCGGTGCAAACCGATCCGTCGGTCGCGAAGGTGGTCGGTGAGATGACTGTGGCGCTGACGGAATATATTAGCCGTCCGCCGCAGTAAGCAGTTTGCCTCTCCCTTCCAGACGCGAAAGGGAGAGGCTTTCGACTATTTGACCAAACGTTCGATCCAAGCCGGCAGCGCGAAGGCGGCGCGGTGGACGGCTGGCGTGTAGTAGTCGGTCTTGATGCGCGCGGCGGCGAAGGCGGTTTCCAAACCTTGCCACTTTGCGGGGGCCCCCAGGATCGCGTCGTTCGAGACCCAGGACAGCGCCATGAACCCGCCGATGTAGATGGGCACCACCGCG
>JBKJZU010000347.1:0-7663 GCA_046715015.1 Micropepsaceae bacterium | reverse complement strand
AAATGGGCGGTGGCTCGCTCGCCTATGAGCCGGTGCAAGAGTTGCGCAACATGATGCGGGCGAATTGCGAGGACATCAAATACCGCGCCGAGGCCGTCGACATTGCGATCGCGCGCGGCATTCACCTGAAGGGGCAGCCTTCGCGCCTGCCGATCAACATCTACGGAACCGAAGGCGAGTGGGAAGATTTCTCCTCGCCTTCGCGCGACGCGCGGCTGAAGACGTCGTTCAAGGAACTGCGCGACCAGGTGCAGCGCTTCGTCGAGTGGCACGCCGCCGGCGACCGCCGCATTCAATATGCGGGTTACGATCTGCTCAGCGACCTGGCCGCCGCTTACGACCAAGAAGCAACTGCCTGTTCGATCACCTACATGCGCTCGAACGGCACGCCGTTCCAACTGGGGTACGAAGAGATCCGCCGCCGCTTGTTCCTGCTCTCGTTCGACCCGTACCACTGCATCGAGCGCCGCTGGGGCGCGAGCGACCCTGCGGAACTCGCGACGTGCCGCGACGATGGCTACAAGGCCGAGTGGTATGCAGCCGAGCAAGCGCTGCGTAACCAAATCGACCGTACATACGATGCCCGCATGGAGTTCGGCCTCGCCGAACTGAAGCAGGGCCCGGGCCCCGGCAAGGGCGTCGCAACACCGCCCGACATCGACGCCCGCGGTCTGATCGTGACGCTGCTCGCCCAACGCGGCGGCCCGCCACCAGCCCCAGCCGGCTACCCCGGTGCGCCGCCGGCAACAGCAACACCAGCGCCGCAATAGTAGTCCAAAAAGAAATACCGCCCCCACTGCGGGGCGGTCGAACGTTCGAGCACGAAGTGCGAGAAGGTTCGGGTGGGGGGCCAGGCGTCCGAGGCTCGCCCCCCACCCGAAATTTCCTCCGCCTTCGGCTTCGAAATTTCGACCGCCCCGCAGTGGGGGCGGTATTTTTTTGGAGAGCGCTACGGCAGCAAATCACCCAGGAATGTGAACGCAACGCCTTTGCCTTTGACGATCAGCGTCCAACGCGTGAAGTCGGAGGACGACGAGCACGAGTTTCCCGCACCGTGCAGGATCAAGCTCGCGATGACCGGCGTGGTCGCGTTTGCCATTGGACCGCTAAGGCTGGCTTGGCGCTGCAGGCGCCATTCCTTGTAAAGCGAGGGACCATTCGGTGGCACCGGCGCTGTACTCGCGCGCGGATCGACCTCGAAGCGGGACATCACCTTCGGCAACGGAAACTGCAGACGCCCGACGCGACCCGTGGGATCGGTAAACACGAACGTGACGACGTTGCCGATCGCGCCGCGTACGCCATAAGGTTTGTCCGAGGGATCGCGTAGCCCCTGAATGTTCTCCGGAAACCCCGGATCGCCATAGAGGACAGCGGTCGGCGCGAACCGGATTCGATCCATCTCGCCCCGCACGTAATCCTCGACCGGTCCCGTCGACTCGAACCGTTGGCCCGAATCCGTGCAGCACGCGCAAGCCTGCGCCGCGTCGGTCTGCAAAAAAAGCGCAGCCGCAATCGTCAGCGCGGACACAGTTTCCCGCTTCAAGAACATCATGACAAATCCCTGTTTTGAAAAGCCTAGTG
Organism: Micropepsaceae bacterium; assembly: GCA_046715015.1. Taxonomy (GTDB): domain Bacteria; phylum Pseudomonadota; class Alphaproteobacteria; order Micropepsales; family Micropepsaceae; genus SZUA-430. The sequence goes on along the minus strand of JBKJZU010000347.1, from coordinate 6,079 downwards.
CGCCGTAGCGCCGTAGGGCATCAAGCCATCGTACTCGGCGACCGGCACATCGTCCGGCGCGATCGGTGCTTTGTACTGGTCGTACTCGCGCACCTCGTCCAGCGTCACGAACGTGTAGCCTTCGGCGACGAGTTGCGGCAGCAATCCGTTGATCATCCAAAGCGAACGCTCGCGAATGTCGTGCATCAAGACGACGCCGCCTTGCTTGCGGCGAATCTCGCGCAAGTAACCGCGCGCGCATTCGTCGGCCGACAGATCGTGCGACCAGCAATCCCAATCGGCCGCGGCCCGCAAGGTGCCGTTGTCGTCGTAGGAAATGTTGCCGCCGACGTCCCAATAGATCGGTCCGACATAGTGCTGCAGCACGGGATCCTGGTTCAAAAAGTTTGCGTGCGCTTTCCGCCAAACGCCGTACGGCGCGCGGAAATAAAGCCCCTGGCCCGGCCGGACATAAGGCGCGATCGCGGCATTCGTGTTGCCGATCTGCGTCATCAAGAGTTGCGGGTTGTCGACGTAGCGCCGACCCATATTCGCGTGCGAGAACGAGTGGTTCGCGACCACATGCCCTTCGCGCATCATGCGTTCCATCGTCTCCGGATGGTGGCGCACGCGCGAGCCCACGACGAAGAACGTGGCCCGCACCTGATTGCGCGCCAGCGTGTCCAAGATCTCGTCGGTGAAAGCCGAAGGTCCGTCGTCGAACGTCAACGCCAGCGTCTTCGTGCCGACGAGGCCCGAACGGTAGATGTTGCCCGGCTGAAAATACGCGTTCGCAGGTTCGATCTGCGACGGCGGCAGCATCACGAAAGCGAGCACAAGCATGACCGCGGCAACGGCCGTTGCAGCGAACGACAATGCCTTGAAAAGCATTTCGCTTCCTTCCCAAGTCCCAGCTTGCCACTTTCGCCGTAACGTCCAGCCACACTCAAGCGGAAGTTAAGAATGCTGCAGCCGCACCGGGGGACGGCCTTGAAAACCCGCCAAAAACTGCCAAGGTTATCTCTAGAAGACAAGCCAAAGGGTTGCGCCATGAAGACCGAAGGTCGCCGCGAAAGCGAAAACGTCGAAGACCGCCGCGGGCGAGGCCGGATAGGCGGGGCCGGCATCGGCGGTTTGGGACTGATCGTCATCGTGATTCTGGCGCTGATCTTCGGCGTCGACCCTCGCCAATTCTTGGGTCAGCTGGAACAGCAGCAAGGCGGTGAGGCGGTGCCCGGCCAACCCTATCAAGAGACCGCGGAAGAAGCCAAGCGCAGCGCCTTCATCAAGGTCGTGCTGGCCGACACCGAAGACGTCTGGTCGGGAATCTTCAAGAGCTCCGGCAAGACCTATCGAGCACCGACGCTCGTGCTGTTCTCGGGCATCGTGCAATCGGCTTGCGGCATGGCGCAAAGCGCGTCCGGTCCGTTCTATTGCCCGCGCGATCAAAAGCTCTACCTCGACCTCTCGTTCTACGACGAGATGGCGAGTAAACTTGGCGCTCAAGGCGACTTCGCCTTTGCCTACGTCGTGGCGCACGAAGTGGGCCACCACGTCCAAACGCTTCTTGGCACGTCGCAAAAAGTAATGGCCGCGCGCCAACAGGCAAGCGAGGCCGAATCGAACGCGCTGTCGGTGAAGCTTGAGTTGCAGGCCGATTGCCTCGCCGGCGTGTGGGCCAATCAAACCGAGAAGCAGAAGCAAGTGCTTGAGCAAGGCGACATCGAAGAGGCGATGAACGCCGCCGCCGCCGTCGGTGACGACCGCGTGCAGAAATCGGCGCAAGGCTATGTCGTGCCCGAGAGCTTCACGCACGGGTCGGCGGCCGAGCGTGCACAATGGTTCCGCACCGGGCTGCAATCCGGCGACCTGACCCAGTGCAACACGTTTGGTGCGGCAAACCCGTAACGTCTCCTCACGTGTGCGGCGGGAGCGGATCGCACAATTGTGAGGCGAATTGCGGCGCTTTTACACGAGTATTACGCAAGAAAACTTGATGCGCCGCTATGAGGCGGCCTTGTATGGTGGCCGTCTGTGGCACCATCTATGTTGCCTTGAACCCATCCTTTTAGTCCTGAGGGGGCATTTCTCATGTGGTCTTGGTTTTTGGCGCGTCTAGCGGGCATCTTTAACCGCATCGCGTCGGTAATCATCTTTCTAGTTCTTCTTGTCGCCGTCTTCAGCGTCATCGGCATCTTCACCCAGCCGAAGCTGCCGGGCGACATGGTGCTGACGCTCGATATGCGCGAAGGCTTGCCTGACGCGCGTCCGAACAATCCGTTCGCCGACCAGACCCGTGTTGCCTCTGTGATCGACGCCGTGACGGCACTCGCGAAAGCCGAAACGGATGAGCGCGTGAAGGGCCTCTACATGCGCGTTGGCGGCGGCGGCATCTCCACAGCTCAGGCGCAGGAAATGCGCGCCGCGCTGAAGTCGTTCCGCGCCAAGGGCAAGTTCGTCGTCTCGCACGCGCAGGCGTTCTATTCCGCCGGCATGGGCGACTACTTGCTGGCCTCCGCATCCGACGAGATCTGGCTGCAGCCGGTAAGCTCGATGAACACGGCAGGCGTGGCTACGACCGCCGCGTTCTTGCGCAACATGCTCGACAAGATCGAAGCCAAGCCTGAATTCACGCAGCGTTACGAATACAAGAACGCAGCGAACATGTTCATGGAAAAGGACTTCACGCCGGCCCATCGCGAGGCGAGCTACCGCTTGCTCGAATCGATCTTCGAAACGGCGACCGCGGGCATCGCGGGTGACCGCAAGAAGACGCGGGAAGAAGTCGTGGCGCTGGTCAACACTGCCCCGTACCTCACGCAAGAAGCGATCGACAAAAAGCTGATCGACAAGCAAGGCTATGACGACGAAGCCGAAGACGCGGCGGTTGCCCGCGCCGGCGGCAAGGCCGAGCTCAAGACGCTGTCCGAATACTTCAAGCTTGCGGGCAGCCCGTGGCAAGGCTTCGGCCGCCCCACGATCGCCTTCATCCAAGGCGAAGGCGCGATCAACGACGGCAAGTCTCAAGGCGGCGGCTTCGGCGGCGAATCTTCGATGGGCGGCGACACGATGGCAAAGGCCTTCCGCGACGCCACCGAAGACGACGACGTGAAAGCGATCCTGTTCCGCGTCAACTCGCCGGGCGGCTCTGCGATCGCGTCCGACCAAATCCTGCAGGCCATCAGAAAGGCCCAAAAGGCAGGCAAGAAGGTCGTGGTCAGCATGGGCGACGTTGCGGCCTCCGGCGGCTACTACGTCTCGCTCTCGGCCGACAAGATCTACGCGCACGAGTCGACGATCACCGGTTCGATCGGCGTGCTTTCGGGCAAGATCGTGACGGCCGGCACCTGGTCGTTGCTGGGCATCGATCTGAAGTCGCTGGGCGTCGGCACGAACGTGTTGATGGAAGCATCGACGCAACCGTTCACGCCGGAACAGTGGGCGCTCTTCAACAAGGGCGTGGATCAGATCTACGAAGACTTCACGGCGAAGGTGGCGGCCGGCCGCAAGATGGACTTGGCCAAGGTGCGTGAAATCGCGAAGGGCCGGGTCTGGACCGGCGCCGACGCGAAGCAGCGCGGCTTGGTGGACGAGTTCGGCGGCTTCCGCGCGGCGCTCGAAGCGACGAAGGCCTTGGCCGGCATTCCGGCCGATGCCGAAATCAACTTGAAGCGTATGCCCGAAGCGAAGTCGCCGTTCGAGGAAATCGCCGAAGCGTTCGGCACCTCGGTGGAGGTCGTGCGGACGGTTGCGATCATGGGCAAGGTGCTCGAGAACGAGAACGTGGCCGAGTTCTTCGGCGCGGTCGCGGACGAGAACAAGGTCCAAGGCCCGCAACTCAAGCTGCCGAAGCAGAAAACCCGCTAACAACGGCGGACAAAGTTAAGGGGCGCGAGGCTTAACGTCTCGCGCCCTTATCTTTTGCGCATGCGCGTCCCAGTCGCTAAAAGCCTCCCCCATGGACGAAGCACAACGCCGCAAGCAGACGATCGAAGCGGGCCAAACCGATATCGCCCGCTGGTCGGATCCAAAGCAGTTGGAGCCCGCGTGGGAAGCCCGCGCGGCGACCGCGGCGACGTTCGTGCCCGCAGGCACGCGCGTGCTCGACATCGGCTGCGGTGCGATGGCGCTGGAGCGTCACTTGCCGTTCGGCGCGACGTATCAGCCGTGCGATATCGTCGCCCGCGACGCTCGCACGATCGTCGCCGACCTGAACGCGCAGGGTGCGCCCCTCGACGCCGTCGCGAAATCCGACCTCGTCGCAATGCTGGGCGTGTGGGAATACATCTACGATCCCGCCAAGCTGTTCGCGACCTTCGCCGCCACGGGTAAGCCGATCCTGTGCAGCTATTGCGATGCCGCGTTGACGCCGGATGTCGAGCGGCGCCGCACGCTGGGCTGGGTCAACGACTTCACGCTGGCGCAGTTCATCGAGATCGCCCGCAGCCAAGGCTACAAAGCCTCGCTGACACGCCAGATCGATCCGCTGCAATACCTGATCCGCTTCGACCGCGGCGCGCCGGCTGCGATCGCCGCCGGAAAGCGCGTGCACGTGATCTCCTACAACAACGTCGGCAATTTCGGCGATCGCTTGGGCTACCACTTGCTGAACGACGTGTTGCCGGCCAACGCGGAAGTCACCTGGGGCACGCTCCGTCCGTTTCAGCCCGTGCCCGCAAACCTCGACCTCTTGGTCATCGGTATCGGCAACAGCCTGTTCGGTGACCTCATCGACGATCAGCTCCTGGCCGCCGCGCGAAGCGCCAAAGCCACCATCGGCATCTTCGGCACGCAGTACCGGACGCAATTGCCCGCCGACAAACTCGGCGAACTGATCGCAAGTCTCACGCATTGGTACGCGCGCTATGAAGAAGACGTGCTGCTCTACGGACGCGACCGCAAGAATGTCTCGCATCTGGGCGACTGGCTGATCAATGCGTTCCCGCTGAGCCGCCCGACCGTCGATCAACCGCTGCGTATCGGCCCACAGGTGCTGAACGAACTGCCGATCGACCGCACGATCCAACATATTCAGCGCTACAAGCGCACGTTCTCCGAACGCCTGCACCCGTTGCTTTGCGCACTGACGGCGGCCGAGCAAGTGGGCTACGTCGAACAGCGCGAGATGGACGGCAAAACGGTTTCCGGAAAATTCCGCTCGATGCTGATCGACATCTTCGGCCACACGTATCCGGAGAACATCTTCTGGAAGGTCGACCGCGATACCGTCGCGGCTTACAAGGCGAAGGTCCGCGCCAACACCGACGCAATGCGCGCGGAGATCGCGAAACTATTGGCCTGACGCCAGCGTCTCTAGGGCTGAGCGAACCTCGGCTAGCACGGGCCCCCAAGCCCCCGGCGCCTTTTGCCGGAACAGGCGCGCCGTCGGATACCACGGGCTCGACGCACCTTCCGCCATCCACCGCCAATCGACGCGCGTGGCCAGCAAAATCCAAACCGGTTTGCCCAACGCGCCCGCCAAATGCGCGACCGAGGTGTCGACGGTGATGACGAGATCGAGTTCGGAGATCAGCGCCGCCGTCTCCGCCAAATCGGTGAGCGCCTCGCGATGGTCGGCGACGCCGCTCCCGGCCATCGCCGCTTCGTCGTCGGGCCGCACGTCCTTTTGAACGGAGTGGAAACTGACCCCGGGAGCGTCGAGGGCCGTGCGCAATTGTTCGAACGGAATCGACCGCGCCCAATCGCTCACGTGTCCCTGATTGCCGGACCACGTAAGCCCGACGCGCAATCCCGTCTTCGGCCCTAACCGCGTGCGCCAGGCGGCCACAAGCTCCGCCGACGCCGCGAGATAGGGTGTCTTGGCTGGAATCGTCTCGACCGTGGTCTGCAGCAGATGCGGCGCCGACATCAGCGGATAGGCAAAGTCGGCCTCGGGTCTCAGGTCGTCGGACACGATGTCGATATCCGGCCCCAGGCTCGGCAGCAGCCGCGCAAGGGCGGGGTAGGTGAGCAGCGTCACCTTCGCGCCGCGATCGGCCAATTCGCGCGCGAACCTGGCGTATTGGATCATGTCGCCAAGCCCCTGCTCGCGATAGAGCGTGAGCCGCCTGCCGCACACATCGTCGGTGCTGAGCGGTTC
>JBKJZU010000346.1:0-5498 GCA_046715015.1 Micropepsaceae bacterium | reverse complement strand
GCCGCATGACGAGAGCAGCTAGGCTCTGCCGCATCGGGTTCGCCGAACGCCCGAGGCGAAAGGCCTGAAAAACAAGACGTCGGCGACGGCCATCGAGCAAATCTGCGCCGAGTTCTTCAACAGAATTAGCCACTCTCAGACGTTGCGCTCGTGGCACGCCCACCCTCACCCCCGGCCCCTCTCCCGCCCTAAGGGGGCGGGCGAGGGGTGCAGAAATTGGGCACGCCCGTCGCGTTTACCCAACATGTCGTTTCTGGCCCGGCAAAATTCCACACGATACGTGTCGGAAAGGCACTCCACACGCGCCGCGCGAAATGCCATCAATGCATTTGGGGAAGCTTGGACTGGTTTGAGCGCTGGGGGGCGCATCGACGGTGGCCGAGGGGGCATTTCCGTCTGAGAATGACGTCAAGGGACGATTGATGCTGTCGGGCGCCGACGCCATGGGACCGAACCCGTGGACTGCGCCGCGACCGACAGCAGCAGCGCACGGCCTTACAGCGGACGTTCTCGACGACAACAAATTGGCGGACGCCATCGAGGCGACGAGACAAGAGCTGAAGCAATTCGGCGCGCGCTATCTGTCGTCGTTCATCGTGCCATTGAGCGTTGTTGGCGTCGTCTACACCGTGCTCGTCGGCGACTTCTCCTTCGTGCAAACGCCGATTGAATTCACAAAGCTCCCCGTCATCGACGTCACGCGGCTGCCCGCTTGGGAGTGGGCCGCCTATCTCGGCGCTTCGCTCATCGTCGCGGCAGTCGCCGCGCATTTCCAATCCCGCAGGCACAAAAAGGCGAAGGTCTCCCGCGAGCACTATGCGACGGCGGGCGAACGCTACCGCGCATTTCAAGAAGCCGAGCGTCAGTGGGTCAACGAACAGCGCCGCCGCACCTCGACTGCGTTCTGGCAGCAAGACATCCGCAAGATCGCGGCCGGCAAAGGCATGAAGCCGAACGACGTGTTCGCGCAGGAGGTCGGTAAACTCTTCGTCGCGTGGGGCTGGATGGTGAAATTGAACCAACGCTCGCACGACTATGGGGTCGACATTTTCGCGAACGGCAAGGAAGGCAGCGCGGTCGTGCAGTGCAGCCACTCCGCCGACGGCGGGCCTGCGGCGTCGGAAGTTCGCGACCTGGCCGGCAGCCGCCATGCGTTCGACGCCGACTACGGCTTGATGATTTCGATCCATCCGCCGAGCGCCACGCGGCAGAACGAGTTCTTTTCCGAACGCGGGCAACTGGAGTTTTGGCACCTGGGGCACATCCTCGAGCAGGCACTGGTTCTGTTCAAACAGCGCACCGGCGAGAACCCACCGGAGGACAGCGGCCGCAGCCAATTCCTGAACCGCGACGGCACGCCGATCACCTGGCACGTCGGCGAGCAAGCCGCGGAATAGCTAGGCTTCGGGCGGCCGTCGTTGTAGCCGCCGTCAATTGCGCTTTCGCGACGTTGCGGCAATGCTCCCGACCGTACGGATTCGGGAGGTCCACATGAAGCGCCTTATCGCCGCCGCCGGCCTGTTTCTCGCCGCCCATGTCGCGCAAGCGGGCGACGACGTTGCCGGGTCGAAGGATCATCCGCTGCTGACGCGTTACCCCGAGAGCTTCATCACCGAGTACGAGAAGAACTTCAACGCGGTGCAGGTGACGACCGGCAAAGCGGCGGACGGCACGGCGCAGAAGCAGTCGGTCGAGGGCCAAGCGACGACGATCAAGTACTTCTACGAAAGCGCGGAGAAGCAACCGTCGCCGCTGCAAATTCTGCGCAACTATCAAAACGCAATCAAATCGATCAAAGGCACCGTCGTTTACGAGCGCCTGCCCGTCGAGGGTGACGGCGGCGAAACCACGTTGAAGGCAAGCGCGAACGGCAAGGATGTTTGGGTCAAGGTCGAACCCGACGTTTGGAGCGCGCCGACGCAGAGCTACAAGCTGACCGTTGTCGAAGTCGAAGCGATGGCGCAGGTGATCAGCGCGAACGCGATGCTGGACGCGCTCAACAAAGACGGCTTCATCGCGCTCTACATCAACTTCGACACCGGCAAATCGGTGCTGAAGACCGACGGCGATGCAACGGTCAAGGAAATCGTCGCGATGCTGAAAGGCGCGCCGAAGCTCAAGATCAGCATCGAAGGCCACACCGATAACGTCGGCACGCCGGCCTCGAACCAGAAGCTGTCGGAGTCGCGCGCGAAGGCGGTGATGGATGCGATCGTCAAAGGCGGCGTCGCCGGAAACCGCCTGAGTTCCAAGGGTCTTGGTCAGACGGCGCCGATCGCGGACAACCGCTCGGACGACGGCAAGGCGAAGAACCGCCGCGTCGAACTCGTCAAACAGAAATAGCAACGCCCATGGTCGGATTCCCCTGAGAGGCGAAAACGACTGGTAAACATCGACGGGCTGCGGCGGATTCGCGAGGACGCCGCGGCCCGTTTTGCGTTACAACTCGAGCCTCGTGTTGGGGACGAGTTTGGGTAGATGCCGCTGAAGGGCTTTTTCAGAGCAATCGGGCTTGGCGCGCCGCACGCGGAGGAGCCCGAGGTTCCGGCGTTCGGCGGCGGGCCGGCGTATTTCGCCGCGAGCGGACGCAACGCGCCCACGGGCGAGTGGGAACACATCGTCGGCCGCATTCAGACCAAGCGAAACTCTCACGTCATCGCGCTCATCCACGGTCATCAGATGCCGCGCGAGTATCCGTGGGAGTGGTACTGGCGCGAGTTTATCGGCCCCAGGCACATGGAAGACTTCCTGACCGCGATGGCGAGCGTGCCGCCGACGGCCAAGCTCGATGTCGTGCTGCACTCGTTCGGCGGCGCCTTCTTGGCCGTGCAGCAGATCGCGCGCGCGATCAAAGCGCACCGAGGCGAAACCACCGTCTTCGTGCCGCACTATGCGCAGCATATGTCGACGCTGATCGCGCTGGCTGCGAAGAACATCGTGCTCGGCCCGAACGCCGCTCTTTCGTTCATCGAACCCGACGATCAAGTGTTGGCCAGCGTCGTCAGTCATAAGGGCGCGCGCAACGTCTCGGACCTCACCATCATGCGCCTCCACATGGAGAAGAACTGGTGCCGCGAGGCGCGCGAGTTCGTCTGCGAGTTGGAGCACAACGCGGGTCACGCCGGACATTGCAGCCTGGCCATGCAGCTCGTCGGCGGCAAACGCTCGCCGTGGGACCCCATGACGCCGAAGCTTGCGCGCTCGATCGGCCTGCCGATTTCGACGAGCGTTCCGGCGGAGGTCTACGAACTCATCCGCGCCTCGCGCGCGAACCCAGTCGCGGACCAAGGCGTGCGCAGCGGCCCGTCGCCGGCGGAGATGCAGGCTGCGGCCTACATGCCGTTCGAGAAGCACTCGCCGTGGCGCCCGCATGCGACGTTGCGCGAACTGCCACAAACGCAGCCGCGCGCCCTGCAACGAGACGGCGACGACGACGATCAATCCGCCGTCGGCAGTTGGGAAAGCTGCAACATCGCCGCCCGGCCCTATATCTCGCGGCTTGAGCAACGCCGCGGCAGCCGCGTGCTCTGCGTGATCCACAACGACCAGATGGAGAGCGGCAGCGTCGACCTGCTGACCGCCGAGGACACGCTGACCGCGCTCTACGCGCTGGATCCGCATGCGCCGCTCGACATCATTCTGCACACGCCGGGCGGCCTTGCTTACCAAGGCATGCAGCTGGCCCGCGCGATCAAGGCGCACAAGGGCAAGAAGACGGTCTTCGTGCCTTTCTACGCGATGTCAGCCGGCACGATCATGACGCTTGCCGCCGACGAGATCGTGATGTCGGACCACGCGGCCTTGGGGCCTATCGACGCGCAGGTGTACGTGCCCTCGATCGGCGCGCGCCTCCCGACCCGGGCGATCCTTGCGGTCCTCGAAACGAAGCCGAAGAAGAAGATCAGCGACGACGTTCTCGAAATCGCGCTGCAGTGCAAACGCGACCAGGGCGAACACCACAACAACGCGCTTGAGTTGATGGCGGGCACGTACCCGTCAAGCACCGCCCACAAAATCGCGCACCGCCTGAACGACGGCGACCTGACCCATGGCTATCCGTTGACGTACGCGGCGGCGAAGAAGCTTGGCCTCAAGGTTTCGAACGCCATGCCACCGGAGGCGATCGAACTCATCCGCATCTTCCGCCGCGACCGCTCCGCGCGCAGCGTGTTGTTCTGCCCCTAAACCGGCGGCCTACTGCGTATTTTTGGAGCCGGCGACCGCGTTGAACGCGATCAGCGTCGCGAACAACATGAGGACGCTCTGCACCTCAACCGAGGTCGCAACGGCGATGCCCGAGAGGCCAACCAAGAGCACAACGCCCATAAAAGCCAAAACGCGATCCAGCATGACCCTCTCCCTTCCGACACGTGCTTAACGCGCCCGTCCGCTGGAAGTTCCGCGGGCGCTAAGACCGCATTTCCGGCCTCAACGTTTGATTGCGTGAAAAACACGAAAAACGAATCCGTTAGATGCGTTTGCATGGCTGACTTCTGCGGTTTTATCCGTTTGGAATCCGTTTGGAATCCGTTTGGTATCCGTATGGCGGCTAAGCGGCCGGCGGCAGAAAACCTGGATTTTTTGCTTGGAGGCCCACAACCGGCAGGGGAGTTGGTTTTGAAAATTTGCGTCCAATCAGCGACGCAAAGGGGTCCCCCACCCTTGCGGTTTGGCCCCGCGAGCGCCGTTGATCCCGTATAAAATTGTCAAGTCGCAGCCGCCGACCTACGAGGTCAGGGAATGATCAGAACATAAGTCATTCCTATTGCGGAAGTCGATATGAAGAATTGTCACGGACAGCTTGCCGCGCGCCCCTTTTTAATACCGCCCCCACTGCGGGGCGGTCGAACGTCCCAGACCGAAGCCGAGAAGGTGCGGGGGGGGGGCGCTGAATCGACGCGAGGCCCCCCACCCTAAATTTCTGCGCTCCGCTTCGAAATTTCGACCGCCCCCCACAGGGGGCGGTAGGCTTGAACTTCAATCGGTAATTCAATTCAGATCGCGCGTCGCGGGCGGTCTCGGCCGCCGGGCGCTCGGTATGGCGCCGGTGACTTTGCAGCTGCCGAACCCCGCCGATTTGATGCAGCATCCCCACTGCCCGCCGCTGCAAAACACCGAGTAGTCGGTCGCGACATTCGCGTGCCGCGGCAGCATCGTATCGAGGCAATAGCGCCCGCGATCCGAGTTGAGGATCGCAAACAACGCGTTCTCGGAGCAACCGTTCAAAATCGGCGGCTGAGGCGGCCCGAACGGCTGCGTCGACACCGGCTCCGACTGCGCGAGGAACAACGATAACATGATCAGAAGCGCGACGTTGCGCATGTACCGGCGTCTCCTTCGTTGCGCAGATGTTGCGCGAGCGCAAGCTTACGCCGTTTGCCCCTGCCCTCCTACCCCTCGGCACGCTCCTCAAAAGCCGGCCTAACCCGGGAGCGCGGGCTTCCAGCCCGCTCTTTTTTGAATCGTCGAGGCCGCAAGAGCGGGCAAGATGCCCGCGC
>JBKJZU010000345.1:0-4555 GCA_046715015.1 Micropepsaceae bacterium | reverse complement strand
CAACCGCCTCGCCCACCGCATCGTGGCGGGTTGTCGTGATGGCGCGGCTGAGAGCCACTTCCGCTTCGCCCAATTTGTCTTGCAGGTCGGCGACGCGAGAACGAAGCGCGTCGGTCTCGCGCGCCGTTTAAATCCCCGTTGCAAGCCGCCCCTCAAGGTCGGCAATCCGCGCCTGCAGAATCTTCGTCGTCTCCGACGCCTTTTCGTGGCCTCGGCCCGCGTGCGAAAGCTGCGCCTCAAGTTCGCCGATTCGCGCGTTAAGCGCCTTCGTCTGCTCGCTCGCCTCGGAACGGATTTGGCTGGCGCCCGCAAGCTGGGCTTCCAGTTCGTTGATCCTGGCTTGCAGAACGCGGCTTTGATCGTTCGCCCGCTCCGCGCCGACGGCCTGAAATCCCTTCTCCAGTTCGCCGATCCGCGATGACAGGAACTTGGTCTGCTCAAGCGCGCGTTCACGCGCCTGTGCCGCGGCCGCAAGCTGGGCCTCCAACTCGCCGATCCGCGTCTGCATGACCTTGAAGTCGCCGCCGGCTTTCGCACCGCCGGCCACCGCCAGCTGACGCTCAAGCTCGCTCACGCGCGACGAGAGCATCTTTGCCTGATCGAGCGCGCGCTCGCGGCCCTTGCCCGCATCCGCAAGCTGGCTTTCCAGTTCCACCATCCGCTTGCGCACGCTGTCGGTTGGCGCGACATGCGCTTCCGTAAGGGTCAGCTGCGGCGCCGACGCCAGCGCCTCGGCCTTCGCCTGATACTCGTCCCACTTCGCGCGGGCCTCCAGATAGCGCTGACGGAACCCGTCGACGTCCGAGCGCAGCCGCTCCGTCTCGTCGCCGGCGCGCTTTTCGCTGGCACGCGCCGCATCGAGCTCGCGCTCAAGCTGCGTGATCCGGCCGACCATCTCTTCCCGCGCCGCGACACGCGACGCGCGAACGCCCTGCGGCAGCCCTTCAAGGTCGGTCACCCGGTTGCGAAAATCCTCGACGTCTTTGTTGAGCGCGAGCGTGCGCGACCGTTCCTCGCGCAGTTCGTCTTCGACTTGGCTATGGCGTTGCGATTTCTGATCGCGCGACAACGCGAAGCCTACCGCCATGCCGATCAGCCACGCGATCAGCAGGAACAACCAGGTTTGGACGATCAGGTACAGCATTTGTTTCGCCCGCTCCTAAGGCACAATCGAGACTTCGGCCCGGCGATTGCGCGCCTGGCCTTCCGGCGTGTCGAGATCGCCGACCGGCGACGCCGACCCGACGCCTTCGGTCTTGATCCGGTCGCGCGCCACACCCTTGTCCTGCAAGTATTTCGAAACCGCGAACGCGCGATCCTGGCTCAAATACTCGATGGCGCCTTCAAGGCTCGAACCGTCCGTGTGCCCCGTAACCCGGAAGCGCACTGTTCCGCAATCGACGCCGATTTCCGCAATCTTGTCGAGCCTCTTTGCGCCGCTCTTGATGCTGGCCTTCGTGTGATCGAACGAGACCGTGTTCGCCGACTTCGCTTGATCGATCAGCTTTTGGCAATCGGCCGCCGCCAACCGCTGCACGGGGGCGGCCACGATCGGCTCGGCCACTTGCGGCGTATCCTGCGTGACGTCGGGAAGGGCCATCGCGTTCGCCAACGAGACATCCGCGCCGCCTTGATAGGGACGCGGAATGGCCTTCGCCCACGCATAGGTCGCCGCCTGCACGGCGCTGTCGCGCGCTTCGCCTTTGATGGTCAGCGTTTGGTTTTCGAACCTGACCTCGCCCGAGATCAGCGTCGTCAACTGCTTGAGGCCCGCGATCGCGGTTTCCGCCCAAGGTCCGGTCGGGTGACCCCGCGCGATCTCAAGCTGATCGTCGACGCCGGTCGGGAAAAGGTTTTTCGCCGCTGCCTTGATCTCACGATAGTACCGCTGCCCCGGCACGTACCCCATCAAGCTCACGCGGCCATTTTCGCCGCGCTGCGCCATCCAAAAATAGGGCTTACGCGCTTCCGCCAATTTCGTTCCGTCGCGAACCTGCGTGATGCCGCCCCACCAAGACCCGCCGGCTCCGGCGGCTTGGCGCACGGCGAGCTTCAAGTCGTCGCGATCCGCTTCGGTCGGCGCCTCGCCGGTGAGGTAAGCGATCTGGCCTTCCACAGTTACGTGCGCCCAGCGTTGCGCGCCGGATTTCACGATCGTGGCTTCTGCTTTCTTTTGCAGCTCTGCGGGCACGGTTTGCACGCTGCGCCAGAATGATTTTCCGTGCGCATAAAACGTTGCGAAGTAACCGGTCACGATCAGCGCCGTGAGGCCGGCGAAAATGATCCACCGCGTCATAAGCCACCCGCGGACCAAGGGGACGCAAGGTCCGTAAACCAATTGGATTCCTACCATTGCCGGGGCCTGCCGTGAACCTGCTGAACGCGACTTCTCGCGCCTTAAGGTTGCAACTGCCCCGGATTGAAGCACGTTCCGCGCTCACCTAATGTCCGCGGGCCTTAACCAAATCACCCGGACGCGAATGAAAAGACTTTTCGAGACAAGCACCTTGGTCGGCCTTGCCGCGGTTGCAGCCCTAATCTGGGTTTCGGTCCTGGCCTACCAGTGGTCCCGAGAGACGCGCCCGGAGCAGACCGCAACCGCGCAGCGCCTGCCCCCGGTCCAAGACGTGGCGATCGAACCGGGCTTCGTCGGCAAACAAGCGTTCGGCCTTTGGACAATGAGCTGTCACAACGTCCAAAAGCCGGGTGAAGCCGTGGGCAAGCGCCTCTGCTTAACGAACGCAAAGATGATCGTCCGGGGCGCCAACAACACGTCGGTGCTGGCTGCGGGCTTCAACATCGTGATGATGAACAACCAGCCCGCCCCCGGCATCCTGTTTGTCCTGCCTCTGGGCGCGCGGGCGTCCGAGAGCGTGAGCTTCGCCATCGACAAGAACGCCGCCTTCAAGGCGCCGATCAAATGCAACGCGAAGCAATGCCTGGTCCAAGGCGCACTCCCCGCCGAGGCGGTGGAGCAATTGCGCGCCGGCCAAACGCTTTCGCTGGTCTACACGGTCAAGGATCGCCAGCTGAAAGACCGCCAAGTCCGCGTCGATCAGCTGCTGCACGGGTTCCGCCAGTCGTTCGACGCGATGTCGCGCGCCATCACCGCTTAGGCGAGGTCGCCCAGTTCCTGGAGTAGGGGTCCCAGGAACGTCTGGTAGTTCCGCCAGCGCGCCACCGACGAACCGTAGATCGGTTGGCGCACTTGGCGTGCGCTCGCGGTCTTGACCGGCCGCCCGTTGCGATGGAAGTCCAGCACGCGCGGGGTCCACTCAAGCCCGCAATGATCGAGGATACGCCGCGCTTGTCCCTCGGTGTCGGCCACGACCTCTTCGTATTGCACATCGAGAAATGCGTCCTTGGGGAGCACCGCGCGCCAATGCGCCATCAACCCGTGATAGGCCCTGTAGTACCGCCCCAGCTCGGCAAGATCGTAGGTTTGGTTCTGCTCGCCCGCGAAGAGCTTTGAGAAACACGACACGCACGTATCGACCGGGTTGCGGTTCGTGTGAATGACTTTCGCGCCGGGCAGCGCCAAGTGAATGAGCCCCACGAAATAAAAATTCGACGGCATCTTGTCGGTTACGCGCTCGGCACCCCGCGCATGACGCTTGAGTTTCGTCGCGTAGACCTCACCGACTTTCGCAAGCTCGCTCGGCGACAACACGGGCACGAACTCCGGGTACGCAGCCTGCAGCCCGTCGCTGCCGCGCACGCTGTTGATCGTGTCGGTTATGTCTTTGACTTCGCCGGCGCCGGTCACGCGCCGGTGGCTCGCCAAGATCTGCTCGACCAACGTCGTTCCCGACCGCGGCATTCCGAGCACGAAAATAGGCCTATTCGTCGCAAATCCGCCGCCGGCCTTTGCGCTGACGAGCTCCGGCGTAAACGTCGTTTTTATGCGGTCGAACAAGCTCAACACTGCCGGTTCGTCATAGGTGACGGTCTTGCGCTTCAACGCGTTCGCACGGATCAGATAGGGAAACCCTTCCTGATAGCGCTTCAAGTCGTCGTAAGCCTTTGCGGCGGCAAAGCCCGCATGCATCTGGCTCTCGTCGTTCAGCGTATCGAACCTCGCGAGCAGCCCTTCGATGCCACGTAAGTGCTTGTCGTCGTTGTCGCGAAACCGCTTCGCGTCCGACAGGTTCACGTAAACGCCGACCGTGTCGGGCTGCAGCGAAAGGGCGGTGTCGAACGCGCGAAGCGCCTCGTCGAACCGGCCGAGCTCTTTCAGTGCATTGCCCATATTGTTGTAGGAATCTGCGAGGTCGGGCTTGAGCGAAATAGCGCGCTTGTAAGCGGCGACTGCGTTTTCCGGCTCGTTCGCCTCGAACAGCGCCCGCCCCAACAAGTTATGGCTTTCCGCCTTGTCGGGCTTTAGCGCCAGCGACTTGCGCAACGCTTCCAGCGCCAACTCGGGCTTCTTCTGATCGACGTAGATGGCGCCAAGATAAGAAAGTGCATCGGCGTTTTGCGGATCGAGCTTGAAGACCTGCTGCACGTTCGCAAGCGCTTCGTCGGATTTCTTTAGATCCTTATGAGAGAGGGTGAT
>JBKJZU010000344.1:0-8133 GCA_046715015.1 Micropepsaceae bacterium | reverse complement strand
GTCGCGGCGAGTTAATTTTGAACTTCGACCACTGGTTGCAACGCCGCAGCCCATGCCAGTGGGGCTGGCAGGGCGCCTTGATCCGCATACTCAATCTGGATGACCCGGCGGTGGCTTGGCTGCCGGGCGGGCGACGAGGCATGCAGCAGGAGGGGACGCATCAGGAGCGCCGACCCTTGGGCCGCCTCGCAGGTGATCTCGGGTGTCTCCTCCCGAAGACGCCGAATCCGGTCGCGGGTCAGCCGGCCCAAAGCATGCGTTCCCGGCAGGACGCGGAGCGCGCCGTTGGCGCCATGGCAGTCGTCGAGGTGGAGGCGGATCGTGAGCATGCCTGCGAGCAGCACGGCAGGCGGCTCGACGTGCACGACGCCGGCCTTCGTCGACCACGGTCCCCAGCCGACGAGATCGTGGCGTTCGGCCACGGCGATCGTCAGATCCTGGTGCCAGAGTACGGGCCAGTTCGCCTCGGGTGTCTTGTCGAAGAAGAGGGCGCGGACGGGAGCGGCGCTCGAACCGACCACCGGCTCGATGAGGTCCCTGATCGCGCGATCGGCGGCCAAATTCCTCATCTCCGGGATGGCGAGCAGATTGCGGCCGCCATAGGTACTGCCGTTGCGGCTGAGCGCGGTTCCCGTGGCGGCGACGCTGCGCAAGCGGTTGATCTGGGACGCCGTCAGGACGCCGTCGACGATCGCGAAGCCGTCGCGTTCGATCGCCTTTGCCATGTCCGACATGCGTTCGCGCACCTTGAGTCCTTTTGGTCGAACCTCGCGAAATGTAGCAAAATCGCGAGGTTTGTCGTTGCCCATGGGGGTGATTCGGCCTATTGATTCTCCAATAACGGTGCGGGTTTAGACTGCGAATTTCACGGGGTCTTAACGGCACCAACGTATGGTGAACGCCAGCAAAAGCTCGCTGGCGCGTGAGGCAAAGAACGTATGCGCGATGTGCGTGGATCGAATGAGTTCGCGGGAGCGTTTGCTCTCGGCGCTCGTTCGCGCGCGCTCGCTCCGTCTCAGCTGCCTCTTCGGAACGATCTCGGACTACTTCTGCTTAGCTGCCCCTAGGCACAAACACGCCGCAATCGAAGCCATGGCGATGCGGTCGGTGCTTAGGGGAGCGAAGTCAAGATCCGGGCACGGACCGAAACCGCTACAAGCGGGCTGATGAGAAGAGACAATGTCTAGTTCGAACCGCGTATTGATATTCGACACCACGTTGCGCGACGGCGAGCAATCGCCGGGTGCGGCGATGAACCTCGACGAGAAATTGAAGATCGCCGACATGCTCGAAGAGCTCGGCGTCGACATTATCGAAGCCGGATTCCCGATTTCCTCAAACGGCGACTTCGAAGCCGTGAACGAAATCGCGAAGCGCGCAAAGAATGCCGTGATCTGCGGCCTCGCGCGTGCCGGCGTGAAAGACATCGACCGGGCCGCGGAGGCGCTGAAACCCGCGAAGCGCGCTCGCATACATACATTCATTTCGACGAGCCCGGTCCACATGAAGCACAAGCTTCAAATGGAACCGCATCAAGTTCTCGAAGCGGTGATCGGCAGCGTGACGCGCGCGCGCAACCACGTCGAAGACGTCGAGTGGTCGGCGGAAGACGCGACGCGCACCGAGTTCGAGTTCCTCTGCCGCTGTGTCGAAGCCGCGATCAAAGCGGGCGCCACGACGATCAACATCCCGGACACGGTTGGCTACGCCATTCCCTCGGAATACGGTGCGCTAATCCGCGCGCTGATTACCAAGGTGCCGGGGGCGGAGAAGGTTGCCTTCTCCACCCACTGTCACAACGACTTGGGCTTGGCGGTCGCGAACTCGCTTGCGGGCGTTGCCGCCGGCGCGCGGCAGGTCGAGTGCACCGTGAACGGCATCGGCGAGCGGGCGGGCAACGCCGCGCTCGAAGAGATCGTCATGGCGCTCAAGGTGCGCTCCGATATCCTGCCGTTCGCTTCGGGTATCGACAGCGTGACGATCTCGCGCGCGTCGAAGATGGTGTCGAACGTTACAGGGTTCCCGATCCAGTTCAATAAGGCCATCGTGGGCAAGAACGCCTTCGCGCACGAGTCGGGCATTCACCAGGACGGGATGCTGAAGCATACGCAGACTTACGAGATCATGACGCCCGAGTCGGTCGGCGTGTCGAAGACCTCGTTGGTGCTGGGCAAGCTTTCCGGGCGGCATGCGTTCAAGGACAAGCTCGAGGCGATGGGCTACGAGCTGGGCTCGAACGCGCTGGAAGATGCCTTCAAGAAGTTCAAGGACCTCGCCGACAAGAAGAAGCACGTGTTCGACGAGGACATTGCGGCGCTCGTCGACGACGAAATCGCGCGCGGCCAGGATCGCATTCAGTTCGTCAACATGCGCGTCGTGGCCGGCACGTTCGGGCCGCAGAGTGCGGAACTCGAGTTGTCCGGCGATGGCCAGACGCGCCTTGGCGTGGCGCGCGGCGACGGGCCGGTCGACGCGATTTTCAACGCGATCAAGATGCTGTTCCCGCACGACGCGCAACTCATGATCTTCGAGGTGCACGCGGTGACGGAGGGCACGGACGCGCAAGCCGGCGTCACGGTGCGACTTGGCGAGGACGGTAGAAGCGTTACGGGCCGCGCGTCGGACACCGACACGCTGGTCGCTGCGGCGAAAGCCTACGTGCATGCATTGAACAAGCTTCTCGTGAAGCGGACGAAGGCAGTGCCTGAGGCACTGGTCGCTTTGCGAGGCGTATAAGGACAACAACCAGGGTGCGGGCATCTTGGCGGGTGCCCGCCGAATAAGGGCGGAGAAGGAAGTCGATGTTTTCGAGTTTGCTTGGAATGCTGTCGTCGGACATGGCGATCGATCTTGGGACGGCGAACACGCTGGTCTACGTGAAAGGTCGCGGGATCGTGCTGAACGAACCCTCGGTCGTCGCCATCATGAACAAGGGCGGCAAGAAGCATGTGCTTGAGGTCGGCAACGCGGCCAAGATGATGCTCGGCCGTACGCCCGGCAACATCGAAGCGATCCGCCCGATGCGCGACGGCGTGATTGCCGACTTCGAAGTGGCCGAAGAGATGATCAAGCACTTCATCCGCAAAGTGCACAACCGGCGTTCGTTCGCGAACCCGATGATCATCATCTGCGTTCCTTCAGGCGCAACCGCGGTCGAGCGGCGCGCCATTCAGGAGTCCGCTTTGTCGGCGGGCGCCAGACGCGTCTATTTGATCGAAGAGCCGATGGCGGCGGCGATCGGCGCCAATCTACCGGTGACGGAGGCCACAGGCTCCATGATCGTCGATATCGGCGGCGGCACGACGGAAGTCGCGGTGCTGTCGCTTGGCGGTATCGTCTATGCGCGCTCGGTGCGCGTCGGTGGCGACAAGATGGACGAGGCGATCATCTCTTACATTCGCCGGCACCATAACTTGCTGGTCGGCGAAGCTTCTGCGGAGCGGATCA
This sequence comes from Micropepsaceae bacterium, assembly GCA_046715015.1. Classification (GTDB taxonomy): domain Bacteria; phylum Pseudomonadota; class Alphaproteobacteria; order Micropepsales; family Micropepsaceae; genus SZUA-430. Next base: position 4,686 of record JBKJZU010000344.1, on the reverse strand, counting down.
AGAAGGAAGTGGGCTGTGCCCGTGCGCCCGAAAAGGCGCAGGAGACGCGGATCACGATCAAGGGCCGCGATCTGCTCAACGGTGTGCCGAAGGAAATCTCGCTCAGCCAAGCACAGATCGCCGATGCGCTGCAGGAGCCGGTCAGCCAGATCATCGAAGCCGTGAAGGTCGCCCTCGAAGCGACGCCGCCCGAACTTGCAGCCGATATCGTGGACAAGGGCATCGTCTTGACCGGCGGCGGCGCGCTGCTGACCAATCTCGACCAACTTTTGCGCGATGAAACGGGACTACCCGTCTCGATTGCAGATGAGCCGCTGTCTTGTGTGGCTTTGGGCACCGGCAAGGTGTTGGAACACATCAATACCCATAAGCAGGTGCTTTCTTCGGTCTACTACTGATCTTAAGGTGATGGGCGGCGCGGATTCGTGGGATCACCCGTGCCGGATGAAGCGAAGGGTTCAAAGTTAGCGCATGGCGTGGGATCGCAAGCGCCGCAGAGGTTTTGACTCGGGGCCCCTTGGGTTCGTTTCCCGGAACCTTTGGCTCGCGTTCTTGGTGACGGTCGCGTTCGGCGCACTCGTCGTGTCGCGCGCACAAGACGGCATCTTCGACGGCGTGCGCGAGGTGGTGACGGACACTGGCGCGCCGTTCATGGAAGTGGTCGCTGCACCGGCAGGCGAGTTCAAGCGTTGGAACGAGGGGTTCAGCTCTTTCTTCTCGGTCTACGAAGAGAACCAGCGCCTGCGCGAAGAGAATGCGCGGTTGCGCACGAACCTCACCGAACTGGCGGAGCTGCAGCGCAAGACGCAACGCTACGAAGAGCTGCTGAAAGTTCAACCGGACGAGAAGATTACGTTCGTCGCGGCGCGCGTGATTGCGGATGCGACCGGTCCGTTCGTGCGCACAGTGCTCGTCAATGCGGGGCGCGAACAGGGACTCGCGAAGGGCCAAGCCGTCGTCGACGAGCGCGGCCTGTTGGGCCGGGTGATCACGACGGGCAACCGTTCCGCGCGCGTTTTGCTGCTGACCGACTTGAACAGCCGCGTTCCGGTGCTGATCGAAGGATCGAACTTGAAGGCGATCATGGTGGGTGACAACTCCGGGCACCCGACGCTCGAGTATTTGCCGCCGGGGTCGCGCATCAAGGAAGGCGCGCGCATCGTGACGACGCCGGACGGCGGCGTGTTTCCGCCGGGCGTTGTCGTCGGGATCGTTTCATCTTCGAAGACGCCGCGCGTCGATCTGTTCACGGGCGAGGCGCGCGCCGACTTCGTGCATGTTCTAAAATACAAACCGTCGGTCGACGTCGACGACGCAGGGCCGGAGCCGCTGCCAGGCGCCGCCGAACCAAAGGAAGGCGGCACCCCGGCCGCAACCGGTACGCCCGGGCAACCCGCCGCGAGTGCACCGAAGCCGCCGAAGACGACGCCGGTCGCGGCGCTGATGCCCGGATGAGGGCTGACCGCGATGCTTGAGTCCTTACAGATCGGAATTTATTGGGCGGCGCGCCAAGTTTGGTACTCGCTGCCGATGTTGATCACGCTGATCGCGCTGTTGCTCGCAATGGCGCCGCTCAATCTGTTTCAGGGTTACGCACCGGCACCCGATATCGTGCTTGCGTCGGTGTTCTTCTGGGCGATTTTCGGACCGCAGTTCTTGCCGGTGTGGGCGGTGTTCACGCTGGGCCTGACGCAAGATTTCGCTACCGGCGGGCCGATCGGGTTTTGGGCGTTGATCTACCTCGTGGCTTACGGATTCTCGCTGTCGCAGCGCGTGTTCTTCTTCGGGCGCACGGTGCGCGGCGTTTGGGTCGGGTTCGTCATCGTCGCGCTGGTGACGGCGGTCGTCACGTGGATCGTGGGATCGACCTATTTCATGCGTTGGCTGCCGATCTCGCCGATCTTGTTGCAGGCCGGCGTGTCCATTCTGGCGTTTCCGCTCGTCGCCAAGGCGTTCTTGTTCTTGCGCGGGTACCTCACCACCGCGCGTGAGGCGTTGTGAGGCGCCATGAGTGACGGCCGCGAAAGTGTACGCTACCGCTCGTTCTCCCGCCGCACGGCGATATTGTCTGCGGGCACGCTTGGCCTCTTCACGCTTTTGACGGGGCGGATGTTTCAGCTCTCCGTGCTGCAGCGCGAGCAGTTCGCGATGCTGGCCGAGGACAACCGGATCAATCTGCAGCTGGTCGCGCCGCGCCGCGGGCGTGTCTACGACCGCACGGGGGTCGAGCTTGCGAAGACGACGCAGAATTTCCGTGTGTTGCTGGTGCCGGAGCAGGCGAAGGATTTGCGCGCGGTGCTGGGCCAGCTGTCGCAACTCATCACTTTGTCGCCGCAGCGGATCGAGCGCATCTTGCGCGACGCACTGCACAGCAAGGCGTTCAATCCTGTGCTCGTGGCCGAGGGGCTTGGCTGGGACGATTTTGCGAAGGTCAACATCAATGCGCCGGACTTGCCGGGCGTCGAAACGGACGTGGGCGAGCTTCGCTCGTATCCGTTCGGCGCTTGGCTGAGCCACGTGCTCGGCTACGTCGCAGGCGTCACGGACAAAGACATCGAGAAGGAGCCGGAGCTTCTGTCGCTGCCCGGTTTTCGCATTGGGCGATCTGGCGTCGAGAAGGCGGCCGACGATGCGTTGCGCGGCAAGCCGGGTGCTGCGCAGGTCGAAGTCAACGCCCATGGCCGCGTGATCCGTGAACTTGGACGGCGCGAAGGAATCGCCGGTCAAGACGTCGTGCTGTCGCTCGACATGGAAGTGCAGAAGGTCGCGCAGGAGAAGCTGGCCGGACAAAGCGGTTCGATCGTCGTGATGGACGTGAACACAGGCGAGATCATCTCGATCGTCTCGGCGCCAGGCTTCGATCCGAATGCATTCACGGGCACGGTGTCGCCTACGATGTGGAAGCAGCTGAACACGGACGAACTGAAGCCGCTGCTCAACAAGGCGATCACCGGCATCTATCCGCCCGGATCGACCTACAAGCCGGTCGTCGCGTTGGCGGCGTTGGCGTCCGGGGCGATGAGCCCACGCGACCGTGTGCATTGTTCGGGTGCACGGGCGCTCGGCAATCATGTGTTCCACTGCTGGAAGCGCGGCGGGCATGGGTCGATGGACATGCACCAAGCGATCAAGCAATCGTGCGACTGCTACTTCTACGAATGCGCGCGGCGCACTGGGATCACGGCGATAGCTGCGATGTCGCGCAAATTCGGGATCGGGCAAACCTACGGGCTTGAGATTCCAGGCGAGAAGGCGGGCTTGATGCCCGATCCGGACTGGAAACGGCGCGCGCGCAACGACGATTGGCGCGACGGCGACACGTTCAACGTGGGGATCGGGCAGGGCGCGGTGCTGACCACGCCGCTGCAGCTGTGCGTGATGGCGGCGCGGCTTGCGAACGGCGGCAAGGCGATTATCCCGCACGTGATCCGCTCGTTCGGCGGCGTCGATCGCGTGCTGGCGCCGATCGAGGACATGGGACTCGACCCGGCGCATGTGGCGATCGTGCAGAGCGGCATGGACGCGGTGACGAACCAGGGCGGTACCGGCGCGCGCTCGCGCATCGACATCGAAGGGTTCGACATGGCGGGCAAGACGGGTACGGCGCAGGTGCGCAAGCTCACCGCCGCGTTGCGCGGACGCAGTTCGGATTCGATTCCGTGGAAGTTCCGCGATCATGGTCTCTTCGTTGCGTTCGCGCCGGTGAAAGAGCCGCGCTATGCGATTTCCGTCGTCGTGGAGCATGGCGGCGGCGGGTCGAAGGCTGCCGCGCCGCTGGCGAAAGACGTGATGACGGTCGTGGCGCAGCGCGACCCCGCGCGGCAGAAGCTGTTCGTGCCGCAGGGACGCGAGACGGCGTCCGTGCCTTCGACGAAGGCCTGATGCGATGCCGCTGAACGACAGCTACGGACCCACCGGACGCGAGCGAAGCCTGCTTGGCCGGTTGCGCGGGTTGAACTGGACGCTCGTCGCATCGATCACGGCGGTCTGTTGCATCGGATTCGCGCTGCTCTATTCGGTCGCTGGCATGAGCTTCGAACCGTGGGCGGAGCGGCAGATGGTGCGCTTCGGCATCGGCCTCGTGTTGATGATCGCCATCGCGCTGATCGATATCCGCTGGTGGTTTCAGTTGGCGTATCCGATCTACGGCGTGTCATTGGCACTGTTGGTCGCGGTCGAGTTCATGGGGCGAAGGGGCGGCGGGGCGGAACGCTGGATCGACATCGGTCCGCTGCAGTTGCAGCCGTCGGAGTTGATGAAGATTGCGCTGATCCTGGCGCTGTCGCGTTTTCTGCATGGGCTTTTGGTGGACGACGTTTCGCGGCCGACGCGTCTGCTGGCGGCGCTGTTGTTGATCGCTGTACCGGCGGGGCTTGTACTCATACAGCCGAACCTCGGCACGGCGATGATTTTGATCGTCGGCGGTTGCGGGCTCATCTTCCTTTCCGGATTGAGTTGGAAGATCATCTTGCCGGTGATGCTGTTGATCGCGGCTGCCGTGCCGGTTGGCTGGGAATTCGTGCTGAAGGATTACCAGAAACAGCGCGTTTACACATTCCTCGATCCCGATAGCGACCCTCTCGGTGCCGGCTACAACATCACGCAGTCGAAGATTGCGCTGGGTTCCGGCGGGCTCTTCGGCAAGGGGTTCGGCGAGGGTACGCAGAGCCGGCTCAACTTCCTGCC
>JBKJZU010000343.1:0-3437 GCA_046715015.1 Micropepsaceae bacterium | reverse complement strand
CATAGTCGAGCGTGTAGTGCGGAATGCCGATGCGCTCCGCCGCCGCCTTCGCGTCGTAGATGTCTTGTCCCGCACAGCACGAACCCTTGCGCTTCGGCTGCCCGTCGCTCGCATAGAGCTGCAGCGTCACGCCGACGACGTCGAAGCCCGCGTTCTTCGCCAGCGCCGCCGCGACCGCGCTATCCACGCCGCCCGACATTGCCGCGACAACGCGTGTCCGCGCCGGCTCGCCGGGCAGGTTCATCAGTGTACGGATATCGTGGCTCTGGTTCATGGGGCCGCGAAATATAGGCAGGCAGCGTTTTGAGGCAACCTGCCGGAACGCCGCTGGGACCTTGAAGGAGGGCCGTTTTCGCCTAGGTCTTAACGGACGGGCAGAAATATTTTTCGCGTGCAGGCGTCGCCGCCGGGTGGGAGCGAACGTTCCAAAGAGGAACTGTTCACAGAACTTACTGAATCGCATCTGAACTCATAACGGCGCCACCCAAGAATGCGCACGAATGAAAGGCGGGATTAGCGCCGCCGTTCATACCTCTAAACGCTTCGTTGCGGTTGGCATGGGAGTTGCTCCTATCGGCACAAGGCTCGCGTAACCACGCTCAAAAACGTGGTTTTAAGCGGCTCCGGCGTAGGCTTCGCCGAAATGGGGTGTACTGAATACGGGAGCGCGTATTGTGATGAGTGAAGAACGGCAAGGCCGTGTTACCTACGTCATCGGGCCGGATGGTAGCCCGCTGACGATTGCAGATCTGCCGCCGCCGAACACGAAGCGGTGGGTCATTCGCCGCAAGGCCGAAGTGGTTGCCGCTGTGCGCGGTGGTCTCTTGAGCCTGGAAGAGGCGTGCAATCGGTACACGTTGACGGTCGAAGAGTTTCTGGCTTGGCAGCGCGCGATCGACAAGTACGGTCTCGCAGGCCTGCGCACCACGCGCGTACAGCAGTACCGCAACTAGTCCGTAGACGGACAAACACCTGAGTTTCAGGGCCGGACGTGAGGCGCTCCTCACGCTTCCGGCCCTAGGTGTTTTTGGTGCGCTGCAAAGGCGCCAGGCGCTGCGCTGCGAGCGACGGATACCGCACCCGCGACCGCGACGCGCCGCGGTAACCACGGCAGTGACACCAAACCCGCCGAAAATACCGTGGCAACGCCGCCACAAGTCTCACGTTCCAAAGCCACGTCATCTCGCGCTCTACGGGAAATCCGGTACTCTTGCGCTCAACAGCTCTGGGGAGGGCAAGAGACATGGAAACCGGCGGACTATTGGATGGATTGATGAGCATCTTGAACGAGATGCTGGCTATCGTTTCCCGCGTATTTGGCGGCGCGGACACGATATCGTTACTGATCATGTTGGTCGTGGTCGTGGCGGCGGGAATGCAGCTCGGCGAGTGGCGGCGCATCATTGGGGTAACCGTGGGGGCCCTCGTGCTCTACGGCCTCGGCAAGCTCCTGTACTCGATCACCCAGGGCGCGAATGCAATGGCCCTGCCGACCACCGCATGGAACGATCTCAAGGTCATGTCGGTGGGCGATCTCACCGTACTCTTCCTGGCATTTGCCATCGTGATCACGATCATCCATACGATCAAGAATTCGGTCGGCTCTTCCGGCGGGCACTAAGCTCGACGGGGTTTTATCTGACGCGACCGGCGGGGCAAATTGGGGCGCGCCGTCGGTGGAAGTTTGTGACAATATCGGGGGAGTATCCGGGCAAGAGCGCGAAGCCGCCCGGAATAGGTGGGAACGCAAATGGAAAAGCAGTTCATCGATCTGGTGATCCACGTCTTCACGTTGGACTGGATTATCCTGGCGATCCCGCTCAGCCTGGTGTTGTGCGTGTTTACGAAGCGCGTCCTGCCGGGCTTCATCCTCGCGGCGATCGCGGTCGCCGTGCATCACGTGGGTATTCTGGTGCTCACGGGCGCCACGATGGACACGCTGCCCGCGCAGATCCAAGCGATGATCCCGAAGCTCGAACCGATCTCGGTCCTGGCCGAGTACATCGCCTACTCGTTTCTCATCATCGTTTTCAGTCTGACGCGCCAAGACATGATGCGCCCCGGCGTGACGGAATAGGACTATTCTTCTTCGCCTCGCCAGCCGTCGAACGACAGGCGTCCGGCTCCCATCCCGACGAGCAGCAAAAGACCGCCGGCGATCGCCATGTTCTTGGCGAAGAGTTGCATCTGCGTGCGCGCCAGCTCGGCATTGTCGCTGATCGCCCAGAAGTCGTGCATCACGAAACTGACGGCGAGCGTGAAGAGAAAAAGCACCAACGCCATGAGCTTGGTACGAAACCCGGCGATCAGCCCCGCCCCAGCCCCGAGTTCGATCACGACCGACAGCGCAAGCAGGGGCCCCGCCGCGGAAACGCCGTGCGCCGTCATCGCGGCCGCCGTCTCGTCCCAATTTTGCAGCTTGCCGATCCCCGCCAATATGAACAGCGCAGCCAGCATGCAACGGCCCACCACGGGCGCAATGCTCTCGCCGAAAGACATGGGCAACCTTCCTCCTGGACAAGTGAAACGCGGGAAGCTTGGATTGAGTCTGGTTCGCCGATCCTAGCGCGGGCGGGCGCCAAACCCGCTAGAATCGCTGTGTCGCGTTGAGAGAACATGCCGCCTGCTGATGAACAATTGTGGATTTTGGGCGGCCTGGCGCTGGTGGCGCTGATCCTTGCCGTCGTCGTGCGCATGATGATGCGCACGCGCCCGCAGCCGATCCCCACCGACGGCCCGCTGCGCTTGACGATCAAACCGCTGAAAGAACTCAGGCCCGACCCGAACCATCTCTATCTGGGTACGACGATCGCGCGCGAACTGACCGCACGGCTCAAGGGTTATCATCGCCTCGAACCCCACATGGGCGACGGCGGCTCGGCGCTGTCTGTCGAAGGCACGGTGCGCAAGTTCGGTCCGCGCCTTGTGATCGCGCTAAGGCTCGCCAACAGCCGGCATCCGGTTTGGCGCGGCACCTACGACGGCGCCATCAACGACTTAGGCTACATGGCCGACAAGATGGCTGCCAACGTAGCCCACACGCTCAAGGTTGCGCCGCGCAAGAAAGCGGCGCAACCGGCACCTCAAAAGATCGAAGCGCAGTGACCTACTTCGTCGGCGGCAGCGCGTCGCCGATCGTCCACGTCGGTTTCCTGGCGTTCCTGACGCCATAGAGCGCGTAGATCACAAGACCGATGACGAACCAAACGCCGAGGCGGATCCACGTGTCGCCGGACAGCAGCGCCATCATCGCCCCGCAAACAACGACGCCCAAGATCGGAACGACCGGAGAAAACGGCGTCTTGAACGGTCGATGCACGTTCGGCTTCGTGTAGCGCAGCACGATGACGCCGATACAAACGAGCACGAAGGCGAGCAGCGTTTCGATCGAAACCAGTTCGCCCAAAATGTCGAGCGGGAACAGACCGCCGAAGATC
>JBKJZU010000342.1:0-2813 GCA_046715015.1 Micropepsaceae bacterium | reverse complement strand
GCCCTCCGCCTCGCTTGCGCTCGGCTCCTCCCCCGCAAGCGGGGGCGGAAACAAACGTAGCGCCACGTCACCGAGCGGAGAGTAATCAGTATGCGTATCGCCATTACCTACGTCGCCATCGCGGCTTCCGTCGCAACCGCTGAAGCCGCAGCGTTCGACGTCTATCGCGCGGCGTGCCTCGACACCGGCGTCAACGTCGCGAACGTCCGCGCCGCAGCCGCATCGCAAAAATGGGGCACGCTCACGGAAGCCGAGCGCGATCAACTCGCACCGGGCAATCCGTCCGCGGTCGAAGGCTGGGCGATCGCGCGCGATGGCAGCCGTTACCTCGTTTCCATCGCCAGCAGCACGGCCAGCGGCGGTGCGGGCGACCGCGCCGGCTCCGCCGTCGTCTCCTGCAGCATGCTGACCCCAAAGGCCGACGAAGCCGCCGCCGCAAAAGCCTACGGTGCTTATCTGAAGCGCCCGCCCGCAACGACCGAAAAAGTCGACGGCATCGCCACCTACACCTGGTCGATGCAGGACGCCTCGTCGCTCACGCTCCATTATCTCGTCGCAGGCGGCACACTCCCCGGCCTCTCGCTCTCCGTCAGCTCCATTCGCAAATAGGACTTCGCATTTCTCATGGCCGTCCTCGTCGACAAGAACACGAAAGTCATCTGCCAGGGCTTCACTGGCAACCAAGGCACGTTCCACTCGGAGCAGGCGATCGCCTACGGCACCAAAATGGTGGGCGGCATCTCGCCCGGCAAAGGCGGCACGACGCACCTGAACTTGCCGGTGTTCGACACGGTCGCGGAAGCGGTCGAAAAAACCGGCGCAACCGCGAGCGCGATTTATGTACCGCCCCCGTTCGCGGCCGACGCGATTATGGAAGCGATCGACGCGGGCGTTGCCCTGGCCGTTTGCATCCCCGAAGGCATCCCGGTGCTCGACATGGTGAAGGTCAAGCGCGCGCTGGATGGCTCGAAGACACGGCTCGTCGGCCCGAACTGCCCCGGCGTCATCACGCCCGGCGAGTGCAAGATCGGCATCATGCCGGGCCACATTCACAAGCGCGGTTCCGTCGGCATCGTGTCCCGCTCCGGCACGCTCACCTACGAAGCCGTCGCGCAAACGACCGCGGCAAACCTTGGCCAGACGACGTGTGTGGGTATTGGCGGCGATCCGGTCAACGGCACGAACTTCATCGACGTGCTTGAGATGTTCCTTGCCGATCCGGAAACGACATCCATCATTATGATCGGCGAAATTGGGGGCTCGGCCGAAGAAGACGCGGCCGACTTCCTGAAACGTTCGAAGGTGAAAAAACCGATCGTGGGCTTCATCGCAGGCGTGACCGCACCGCCGGGCCGCCGCATGGGGCACGCAGGCGCGATCGTCTCGGGCGGCAAAGGAACCGCCGAAGGTAAGATCGAGGCGATGCGCGCGGCCGGCATCACGGTCGCCGACTCGCCTGCCGCACTGGGCACGACGCTCGTGCGCGTGTTGAGAGGATAGTAGGCCGCGACGGCGCCTTAAACACTCTGTGTCATGGTCCGCCTTCGCCGACCATGACAAGAAATGGAAGAACTTGGTATGGCATCGCCGCAAACGAAAGACGATCGCACGAACACCGTCTTTGCCGAGAGTTCGTTTCTCTACGGCGCAAACGCGACGTTCATCGAGCAGCAGCTCGCGCTCTATCTCGAAGATCCCAACGCCGTTGACGAAAGCTGGCGCACATTCTTTGCGGGCACCGTCACGCGCGGCGACGCAAACCCCGGCGCGTCCTGGGCGCGCACCGATTTGCCCGAACCCGCGGATGAGGTAACGCGCGCACTTGCTGCGTTGCCGGCCAAATCGGAAGCGCGGCCAGCCAAAGCTCCGCGCGAACAGGTCGTCCATCAGCTACAACAAAAGATCGCCGCGATCGCACCGTCACTGTCGAGCGACGAAATCCGCCGTGCCGTCGTCGACACTGTGCGCGCCATCCAAATGATCCGCGCCTATCGCGTGCGCGGCCACCTCGAAGCTGACCTCGACCCGTTGAAGCTGACGCCGCCGGCGCCGCATCCGGAGCTGCATCCGGAAAGCTACGGCTTCGGCGCTGGCGACCTGGACCGCCCGATCTTCATCGACGGCATGCTGGGCCTGGAGTCCGCGACCGTGCGCCAAATGCTCGACATCTTGCGCAAGACTTACTGCGGCAAGATCGGCATCCAGTTCATGCACATTTCCGATCCCGATCAGAAGGCATGGCTGCAGCTGCGCATGGAGGGCGCGGACAAGGAAATTTCCTTCACGCCCGAAGGCAAGAAGGCAATCCTGCAAAAGCTGATGGAAGGCGAAGGCTTTGAGCGCTTCTGCGCCGTCAAATTCGTCGGCACGAAACGCTTCGGCCTCGACGGTGCCGAAGCGCTCATCCCGGCGCTCGAGCAGATCATCAAGGTCGGCGGTAAATTCGGTGCGAAGGAAATTTCGTTCGGCATGCCGCATCGCGGACGCCTGAACGTGCTCGCGAACGTGATGGCGAAACCCTACCGCGCGATCTTCCACGAATTCCAAGGCGGCTCGTCGAGTCCCGAAGACGTCGGCGGTTCGGGCGATGTGAAATACCATTTGGGCGCCTCGTCCGACCGCGAGTTCGACGGCAATAAGGTTCACCTCTCGCTCGCGGCAAATCCCTCGCACCTCGAAGCGGTCAACCCGGTCGTGCTCGGCAAAGCGCGCGCCAAGCAGCATCAGCTGCAAGACAAGGTAGACCGCACGACGGGGTCGACGGCTTCGAGGTGCGACGGGTTGGGGAGCAGCGACAGATGCACCTTATTGCC
>JBKJZU010000341.1:0-2538 GCA_046715015.1 Micropepsaceae bacterium | reverse complement strand
CCGTGCGCTGGCACATCTCGCGCGGGATAGGCCACGGCATCGGGCCCGACTCGCTGGAGCTCGCCGGCCGGTTCCTGAACGATGCCTTTGCGGGCAAGCTCACGACGAAACCTGAAAGCGCACCGCTCGCCATTCCGGAGCTGGTCCCATGAGCCTCTCTGACGTCGCCGAGATCGCCAATATCGTCAACACCGTCATCGTGACGCTGACGTTCATCGTACTGATCGTCTCGATCCGGCAAAACACACAGTCGCAGCGCGTCGTCGCGGTGCAGTCTCTGACCTCCGCCATAACGGCCATCAACGTACCGGCGATGGATTCGCCGGCACTGGGCGTTGCGCTCTTGAATGTCACGCGCGATTGGCAGAGCGCGAGCCGGGACGAACGCATCATCGCGCACTATTTTCTGTTCAGTTATTTTAAGCTGGTCGAACAGGCGTGGTACCAGCACAAGACCAAGGTGCTCGACGAAGCGCAGTGGGTGGGGTGGGAGCGCGGCGCACGCATGTTCTATCACAGCCCCGGTGTGCAGAGTGTGTGGTGGCCCAACCGCCGCAGCGCATATTCAGCCGAGTTCCAAGCCTATCTTGCGGGCACGAAAGCCGAAGGCAGCATCGGCGCCTTGAGCAACATCTTCGACCCGGCGCCCGTTTCGACACCGGCGGCGATGTGATCGAGCATAGTCAGGCGCACCCCGAAGCCTGAATTTCCGCCGATTTAGCGCATCTTGTTGCACCGTTGCGCGCCCATACATTAGGCTGACACATCACCGGCGCACACTTTCGGGCGCCGAATCGAAGCGGAAAGGACCCAAGTCTTCAGGCACCGCGTACGGAGGAGGACAGTATCGTGTTAGCCGCCTCGGAGCGCGCACCGGAGGCTTGCCCCGCGTTGGTGTTGAACGCGGACTACCGGCCGCTTTCCTATTTTCCCCTATCGTTGTGGTCCTGGCAGGACACGATCAAGGCCGTCTTCCTCGAGCGGGTCCACATCGTCGAGGAGTACGACCGCGTCATCCACTCGCCGTCGCTTCAGATGCGCCTGCCGTCGGTCGTTTCGCTGAAGACCTATGTGAAGCCCGCGCGCCACCCGGCGTTCACACGTTTCAACGTGTTCCTGCGCGACCGCTTTCAGTGCCAGTATTGCGGCGTCAATCACGTCGCGAACGATCTGACCTTCGACCACGTCGTCCCCCGCTCGCGCGGCGGCCGCACGACCTGGGAAAACGTCGTGACCGCGTGCGCCCCGTGCAACCTGTTCAAGGGCGGCAAGCTGCCCCACCAGGCCGGTATGCACCCGCACCACAGGCCGCACCGCCCGACGGTGACGCTGTTGCACACGAACGGCCGCTTGTTCCCGCCGAACTACCTGCACGAATCCTGGCAGGACTATCTCTACTGGGACAGCGAACTGGAACCGTAAGTTGGGAATGGGTGTTAGGGGCTGGGTTTTGGGTTTCCAATCCCCATCCCCCAATCCCCATTACCTCGTTTTGGCGTCGCGCCACATACCCCAGAGCGGCGGTGCCTCGGGCGTCGGGCGAAACTCCTTCGTCACCGCAAAGCCGTGCCGCTGGTACAGCGGCACGTTCTTCGGGCTCGAGGATTCGAGATAAGAGGGCAGACCGCGCTCGTCGATCTTGGCGAGCGTGGCCTCAAGCAGAGCCGACCCAAGGCCCTGTCCCTGAAACTTCGGATCGACGCCGATCGTCATCAGATAAAAGTGCGGCCGGTCCTTCGGGTGGTGCGCGTCGGCCGCCTTGCGAAACGCATCGACGCGCGAAAGCCCGTCGAAGCGCGTGAACGTGATGATCGTGGGCAGCATCATAAGCTCGCGCCACCACGGCTGTTTCAAGTCCGCGCGCTCCGGCGGAACCCAAAGGGCTGCCGCGGAATAGTCCTCAGCGGTCCAAAGCTCGCCGCCCGGAATACCAAGCGTGCCGACCAGGAACGTGAACATCGCGCGTCGTCCGATGTCGCGCTTCGCGTCGCGCCGCCCGATCCACGCCATCACGGGATCGTCGGCGAATGCGGCGCTCAGGCAATCGATCACGCGTTCGCGGTCTGCCTCCGTGGCGCGCTTTGGGTTCGCAGCTAACCGCCGCCGCTCAAAATGGGTATTGAGGATTAGGGATTGGGTATTGGGCATCGGCCCATCACTATGCACCATCACCTATCCCCCATTCCCCATCACCCATTCCCTAAAACCTCTCGGACAATTTGATGGCGAGCCGGCATCCCGCCTTGATCGTCTCGCTCAAGATGCGATAGCCGGGCGCTTCTTCCGCGCCGTGCTCGATCGCCGTCTCGCGATGCGCGATCTCGTCGGCGCGGAACTTCTCGATCGTGTCTTTGAGCTCGGCGCTCGCCGCACCGTCCTTCTGAAGCGCCGCCGCTTGGCTCGCATAATGCTGGTCGATCACTTCCTCGACCGCGGCCGTGCACGCCATGGCTGCCTTCTCGCCCATCAGCGCGGTGACGGCGCCCAGCGCATAGCCCGCAACGCTCCACACCGGCGCCAACGCCGTGGGGCGAACCC
>JBKJZU010000340.1:0-5055 GCA_046715015.1 Micropepsaceae bacterium | reverse complement strand
GATCTGACCCCGCCCGACCTCGGCCCCGGCAACGGCGGCGGTGCGCCCGACCTGACGCCGCCCGACCTCGGTGGCGGCGTCGGCAACGGCGGCAACGGCAACGGCGGTGGCGGCAATGGCAACGGTCGAGGTCCGTAAGGCGGCCTTCGCTGGCCGCAGAACGTCACGCGTCCCCTCACGCGCCAAGCTTCTCCACCGCGAACCGTTCGACCGCCGCCGCTTGCCGCCACCTAACCCACGCCGGATTGCGACGCACGCAGCCAGTGGATTGTAAGTCGGCCTGGCGGGGGCCATGTTCAGCGCTATGGAAAAGCTCAGCCCCACCGTCAAATTCATTGCCGAGATCGTGCTCTTCGCAGCCGCCTTCGGTAGCCTGTTCTGGCTTCTGTTCGGACAAAACTGAGCGCGCCTGTCGACGACCTAGAACCGCCAGTCGCGGCATCCTCATCTTCGGCCCGGTCGTGACCTACATCGTCGGCGCCGGCCGCGCCGACAGGCGCGCACAAAACGCAGCGCCGCGGACGGTGCGATTTTTTTTTGAACTAAGGATCGTCCGTTTCGGGGGTAGGCGCGTTATCCTGTCACCGGCCAAATTGTCCCTTCGGTTTGTCCGGTCAGTTTGTACTGGCGCGAGCTCTTCCCCCCAGAGCTCGCGCCATTTAATGCGGGATAACGCGCACCGAACCTGCTGGCATGTACGCAATCAGACAGTGGTCCCAACTTTTGATCGTGGCGTTGTTCTTGGCTGCGTTCGTCGCCGTTGCTCAGAGCAGCGGAACCGCCGGCTTCGACCGCGGCGATTTTGGACCGTTCAAGCGCTCGCTGAACGCAAAGCCGTACGGCTACACGATCGTCGCCGATCCGACGGGAACCGCGCCCACAACACGCGTCGAACGCTTCGAAGTACGCCCGGGCGACTGTGGTGAAGAAGATTGTGATCGCGACCGGGAACGCTCGGAGCTGTCTGAGCGCGGCGCCCGGAACCCGCGCGGAACCGCGGCCTGGTACGGATGGAGCTTCTATCTGCCCGATGAGTGGCCCTCGGTATGGCCAACAAAGACCGTGCTCGGTCAATTTCATCAGGAAAAGTCGCATCCGCTCTGGATGTTCCTGCACAACAAAGACGGCCTCGTTCTCGATCGTCAGACGCAAGGCAAAACCGAGAGCCTGACGCCGCTGCTGTCCGAAGCCGACTTGCGTGGTAAATGGCACCGAATCGAAGTGCACGCAAAATGGGCAGCGGACGCCAGTGGCACCTTCGAGGTCTGGGTCGACGGCGCTCGCAAATACGCGATGCACGGCCAAACGATGACCGCCGGCACTGTGTATCTTAAATACGGCGTGTATCGCGCCTTTGTTTCTCGCTTCACCGCTTCGCAGTCGGCGCCCGTGCCCGCACAAGTCGCAATGTTCGCGAACGTACGAAAGGCCGCCACGCGCGCCGGACTGAACAAACGGTAATTTAATCGCACTGGAACCTCGCATTCGCGCGAAACGCGAGGCAATGACAGGAAATCATCCCTAGCCACCACGTGCGCCACCGAAACCTCGCTGCACGGTTCCCGGAACCGAAACAGCCGGTTCTGCGTTGTGGCAGATCACGCGATGGGAGAACGCGATGTGGCTGCGCTGGCGACAAAAAGAGTATCCGGTCGACTCGCTCGATCAATATTCTTTTACGGTGACTGTGCCCGAGCTGTCCGCTATGGACATCGATGGTGCCGTGCACGAGGGTCAGGTCGAAACCAACGGCAAAGTCGCGGACATCCGGTTCCGTGTCCGCAGCGTCGACGGCGACAAGGTCGTGTGCAGCTTCTTCGACTTGCCGCTGGCTGTGCGCGACAGCCTGCAGGCGATGACAACTGAGCGCGACCGCTCGCCGCACGCCGATGCTCTTCAGACGATGTCGTACGACGAGCTCGCGCTCGGCAACGTGCGGAAAAACGCGGTCCCGGATTCGCCGTTCTTGATCGCGCGCGCGTCGGTGAACAAAGTTCTGGCGGCGACGCTTCTAGTCGGTGTGATCGTCTCGATGCTCGTTTGGGTCGTGTGGCTCGTCCGCTCGCAATCGACGATCACAATCGTCAACAGCGTGATGGCCGGCAACTATCAGCCCGTCGAGGCACAGCGCGACGGCAGGCTTGCCGCCTTGAACGTCGAGGTCGGCGCCAAGATCAAGCCGGGTCAGGTTCTGGGCTCGATCGCCATTCTGGCCGACGAGCGCGAAATCGCCTTGCACCGCGCCAAGCTAGCGCGTGCGGAAGCCGATCTCGAAGCCTTCCGGCGCGAGGCCCAGCAAGCGCAGGCAACGCTCAGTTTCGCCGTCAATCAGCTGCGAACGCGCCGCGCGGTTGCCCAGGCAGGCGAAGCCCGCGCCGCAGCCGATCTCAAGCTCGCCGAATCCAAACTCGCCCGCTTCATGCAGCTTTCGTTAGGCGGCTTCGCGAAACGTGCGGATCTCGATGAAGCAATCGCGCTCAGGGATCGCGGCGCCGCCGACGTACGCGCGCAGCGGGCGACCGTCGCCGACATCGCGATGGCGGAACGAGCGGCGGCGGCGGGCGTGGTCGTCTACGACGATCGCATCACCAGTCCGACGTCCGAGGTCCAGACCAAGGTCGCGCTCGCGGCCTCCCTGGTCAGCGAACTGAGGGCGACGCTTGACAACCTCACCGCAAAAGCAAAGCCCGACACATTGATCGCGCCCGCCGGCGGAATGGTCTTTGCGATCTACCACCGGCCCGGCGACGTGTTGAAAGCGGCCGACGACGTGATCGCGATCAGCCGCGACGACGTCAGCTGGGCAACCGGTCAAATCCCGAGCGACCGGGCGATCTACGTCAAGCCCGGCCAGCCCGTCGAAATCGAAATACCGAGTTACGGCATAACGGCAATCGGCGTCATCGACGGCATCGGCCACCGCGCGCTTCATGGACGCGATGGCTATACCGCCGACTTTCGCGGCGACCCCGGCGACGTGCCCGTGCGCGTCGCGCTCAAGAATGTAACCATGCCGTTGCCGTCGGGCTTGCGGTTGAACATGACGATCCGTCTTCGCGACTACGTCAAAGAGATGCGCCAATGGGCGAAAGGTTTCGTGCCTAGAACCTAGGGAACCGTGCTGTGCCCAATGCGAGTATCCGCTACGACGTGCCCACCAGCACAAGACTGATCAGGGCGCTGCCGGTGGTCTTCGGCTACATCGCGCTTGTCGTCGTCTTGCTTATGTCTCTGCCCGAAGCAATCCAACGCCTCTCGATCGAGACGGTTGTCGTTGTCGGTCTCATCGGCCTCGTCCGCTACTGCTGGGTCTTGACCCAGTGCATCCGCGCCGCGCTGTACGAGCACTATCTTTATCCGCGCTTGCGCATCGCCGCCGACCGGCTTCCCGAGGAACTGCAAACGCCGAAGAAGACCTTCATCATCGTTCCCACATTCGGTGAAAAGCCCGAAGTGTCGCGCCAAATGCTGTTGTCGGTGTTGGAGGAATGCGCGCGCATTCGCTCGCAGTTCGTCGTGGTCGTCAACGCGGGGAGCGAAGAGGAAGACGATCTTTTCCGCGCGGTCCTCAACGAACACGTAGCCTCGCCCAGCCTCGATGTCCGTTTCGTGCGCCAAATCGGCGGCAAGCGACAAGGCATCGCCGATTGCCTGGCGCTTTTGATGCGCGAACCGGTCGACGACAGCGATCTGCTGATCCTCATGGACGGCGACACGGTTTTGGGCGAAGGCGTGATGCAGAAATGCTTCCCCTTGTTCGCGCTTTGCCCGAACCTGGGCGGCGTGACGACCGACAACATCGCGGTCACGAAGGGCAACTGGCTCTACCGGAAATGGTACACGCTGCGCTTCAGCATGCGCCATCGCATGATGAAGTCGCAAAGCCTGTCGCGCCAGCTTCTCGTCTTGACCGGCCGCTTCAGCGTTTTTCGCGCGAAGGAATGTCTGACGAACGAATTCATTTCGTATCTCGAAGACGACCGCATCCCGCATTGGCTGCACGGCGACATCAAGTTCGTCACCGGCGACGACAAAAGCACGTGGTTCTGTCTGCTCAAGCGCGGCCGCGAAATGCTCTACGTTCCCGACGCTCATATCTACTGCATGGAAGACAGCGGTCCGAAGCCGTTCACGCAAAGCATCAAGAAGATGCACCGCTGGTTCGGCAACATGTTGCGCAACAACGGCCGGGCGATCCGCTTAGGCCCGGGTCGCATGAAGCCGTTCATTTGGTGGTCTTTGGTCGACCAGCGCATTTCCATGTTCACAAGCCTCCTTGGCCCATTCGCGGCGGTGTGGGCGGCCTATTGGCTGTCGCCGTATTACCTGCTGGTCTACGCGATCATCGTGATCATGACCCGCATGGTCTATGCCCTGGTCTTGACGATCGAGGGCCATCGCATGAGCGCGACCGATATCCCGCTGCTCCTCTACACGCAGTGGGTCGGCGGCGTGGTCAAAGTCTACACACTGTTCCATTTGCACGAGCAGAAGTGGGACGCTCACCGCGGCGGCGCCACAGGCCGTCGCGCAACCGCGCCGTTGTCGCTCAACGTTTTGATTCCGCGCCTGCAGATCGCCGTGTCGTTTTCCTTGCTGATCGCGTTTGTCGCGGCACTCATCGGCATCAAATCGGTCTAGAAGACGCGCCATCCATTTTTCCCTGGCGAAGCGCCCTTTATCATTTTGTATTGATCGTCGCCGGCCGTCAGTCGGAAACCTTGGGGTCGCCTGCGACGAGGCGGCCGTTCTCGACCCAACGCGCCAGCGCCGGCGAGAACGCCGCCTTCACCTTCGCGTCATAGAGATCGAGGTCGGCGGTCGCCACCGCATCGCGCCAGCGTCCGTTCGTGCCTTTGTGCAGGAAGCGATTGCCGCCGCCTTCCCACAAGGCGTGCGCCATGGGGATAAGCGCGTCGGCCTGGTGCTTCATCGCCTCGAACCCCGCCGCCTCGACGAGGGCAGGCCACAACGCGTCGGGGATTTCGATCTCCAAGAACTGCGCGATGCGCCGCATCTCGCCCGCGCAATCCTTTTTCAAATCGTTGTAGTGCA
>JBKJZU010000339.1:0-7522 GCA_046715015.1 Micropepsaceae bacterium | reverse complement strand
CGGCCCTCCTGCTTGGCCATCCGGAACTCCCCGCGCTCGGTGCGTCGGGTGCAATCTCCGGCGTGATCCTGCTCTTTGCGTTCCTCTACCCGGAAGCGCGGTTGCTGCTGCTCGGCATCATCCCGATGCCGGCACTCATCGGTGCAGCCATTTTCGTAGGCCTCGACATCGTGGGTCTGATCGCACAGACGGAGGGCGGCGGCCTACCCATCGGGCACGGCGCGCATCTGGGCGGCGCATTGACGGGAACACTTTACTATCTGCTCGTGATCCGCCCGCTCCTCGTGAGCCATGCGGGACCCGTCGACTTCGGCGACGTAGCCACGTGGCGAAGGTTGATCGAGCAACAACACCTCATCGAACTCAGAAACAAAGACCGCTAGCCGGAATGCTCAGATTGAGAGGACAACGATGCAACGCGTCACCATACTAGTCGCCGCCGCTTTCGCCGCTTCCCTCACCTCAGCGACGGGCGCCGACCAATCCCTCGCCGACGCACGCCGCGGCCACGACGCGGGCGTCACCGGACGCAGCCAATCCGACGACGCGCCGCCGACACCGCCGGCCGGTACATTCAATCTCGTTCGCTACCCCGCTCCGCCCGGCGAACTCGCGGCCTACCTCACGCCACCGCCGAAAGGCAGCGGCAAACACCCTGCGATCGTCTGGATCGGCGGTGGCGACAGCGCCGCGATCGGCGACATGTGGACGGAGCAGGACCCCACGAACGACCAATCGGCGTCGGCTTTTCGCAAGGCCGGGATCGTATTGATGGTCATCTCGCTGCGCAGCGGCAACGACAACCCCGGCGAACGGGAGGGACTCTATGGCGAAGTCGACGACGTGAAAGCAGCCGGTGACTACCTCGCCCGCCAACCTTACGTCGATCCCGCGCGTATCTATCTCGGCGGCCATTCGACCGGCGCCACACTGACCCTGCTCACGATGGCTTCGACGTCACAGTTCCGCGCAGCCTTCGCGTTCGGGCCGATGGCAACGCCGAGCAGAACCTACATGGCGGCGCTGGGCGTCCAGGTGGCCGGCCAAGAAGATCTCGACCGCCGCGCGCCAATCCGCTTCCTGCACGCGATCAAAGCGCCCACCACAGTCATCGAAGGCGAAAACGGCAACGCCAAGGCGCTCGCCGCCATGCGAGCGGCAACTGCAAACCCAAACCTCCGCTTCCACCTCGTCGAGCGCGCGAGCCACTTCACCGTGCTCGGTCGCGTGAGCGAACTGGTCGCCAAGCGCATCCTCAAAGACACCGGCCCAGCGCCTGCTATCGTCTTCACCGACGAAGAACTGACGGCGCTATTCAAGTGGTAGCGGCATCGGGATTACGGGCCCGCCAGCGCTGACGAGATAGCATCGTTGTGCGCAAGCACGACACCAACATCCAAAGGACGCCCCTTGAAACCCGCCTACATCCTCATCGACTTCGAAAACGTGCAGCCCGACAAAATCGGGGCACTCGACTCGGGCGCGTTTAAGATCAAGGTCTTTGTCGGAGCGAAGCAGTCGCGGGTAGCGCTGGGGTTGGCGAGCGCGCTGCAGCCGATGGGCAATGCGGTCGAGTACGTTCAGATCGAAGGCAGCGGCCGCAACGCACTCGATCTGCACATCGCCTATTACATCGGACGGCTGTCCGTCGAGGAGCCGGACGCTGTCTTTCACATCGTCTCGAAAGATACGGACTACGATCCGCTGATCGATCACCTCAGAGGTAAGAAAATCCAATGTCAGCGCTGGAGTGCGTTCGGCAACATTCCACACACCCGCGCTGCGACACCGAAGGCCGCCCCTGCGCCACGGCCGGCGGCAAAACCGAAACCTGGGCCGAAGGCACAGGCGAAGACGGCGCTGGCGACATCACCCCAGGTCGAAGAAATCGTCGACAACCTGCGCAAGCGCGCGCGGGCGCAGCCATCGACACTGAAAGCACTGACGAGCACGATCAAATCGCACTTTCGTGGCATCGCCATGACCGACGCAACGGTCGAAGCCATCATTGAAACGTTGAAGGCGCGCGGCCTGATCGCCGTGAAGGACGGCAAGGTCGCCTACCAATTGGCCTGACCCGCTCTTCTAAGAGAAGAGCCGTCGCTCACGCCTCACCCAAAACCTCTTTCACTTTGCTCGTCAGCTGTTTCAGGCTGAACGGCTTCGGCAGAAAGAGGCAGTCCTCCGGCCGGTCGGGCGAATTGCGGAACGATTCCTCCGCATAGCCCGAGATGAAGATCACCCTAAGTTCCGGCATGAGTTCGCGCATCGCTTTGACGAGCTCTGGCCCCTCCATCCCCGGCATCACCACGTCGGAGATCAGAAGGTCGATCGGCCCGTCGTGCTCTTTGACGAGTTCGAGCGCCTCTTCGCCACCGCACGCGTCCAGCACCTTATACCCACGCATGGTGAGGGCACGAACCGCGAAATCGCGCACCGCATCTTCGTCTTCGACCAGCAAGATCGTGCCCACGCCGGTTAGGTCGCGCGCGGTTTGCACTTTCTCGGGCTCCACCACCGCGGCCGCCGGCGCCGGAATGTGGCGCGGCAAGTAAATGCGGAATGTGGTGCCTTTGCCAACTTCGGACTCTGGGAAGATATAGCCACCCGTCTGCTTCACGATGCCGTAGACGGAAGCCAAGCCAAGCCCCGTCCCGTGACCCTTCTCTTTCGTCGTGAAGAACGGCTCGAAGATCTTGCCGAGGTTTTCCTTCGGAATGCCGATGCCCGTGTCTTCGACCTCGAACGTCACGTAGTCGCCTGACGGCATCAAAACTTGGCCGAGCCTCTTCGTCTCCTCGACCGAAACGTTCGCGGTTTTGATCGTTAGCGTACCGCCGTTCGCCATCGCGTCCCGCGCGTTGATCGAGAGGTTCATCAGCGCATTGCCGATTTGGTTCGGGTCCGCCATCACCGGCCAAAGGTCGCGCCCATGCTCGACTTTCAGCTTCACGCGGTCGCCGATCAACCGGCGCAGAGTCACCGACCAATCGGCGACGAGGTCGGTCAAGCTCAACACTTCCGGCTCCAGCGTCTGCTGGCGCGAGAAGGCGAGCAACTGGCGCACGAGCGACGCGGCGCGCAGACCGGTGTTGCGAATGTCGTTTAGGTCGGCGAACGACGGATCGCCCGGCTGATGCCGCTGAAGCAGCAACTCCGCATAGCCGTTGATGACGGTGAGCAAATTGTTGAAGTCGTGCGCGATGCCGCCGGCGAGCTGACCCACGGCCTGCATCTTCTGCGACTGCGCGAATTGCGTCTCCAGCGCCGTCTGACCGGTCGTGTCGATCAAATAGATCGCGTAGGCAGGTCCGCCGTTCTCGTTGTGCAGGCGGCTCGCGAACAGTTGTGCCGTCCGCTCGTTGCCGGGCTTGAAGCGCACGTCGACGGGCGCGCGCGAAACTTCGCCGGGGCTCAACGACGTCAGTCGGGCCCGCGTTTCCTGCGCCGTCTGATCGCGCAGAAGATCGAATACCGGCCGGTCTTTCAGCTTCTTCGCTTCGCTGCCGATCAAGCTCGCGAAGGCTGCATTCCACTCGGCGATCACGCCGTCTTCCGCGGTGAGTGCAACGCCGACAGGTGCATCTTGAATGAACTTCGGCATGCGCACGTCGCCGCCGGAGAGCAGCGGCTGCTCAAGCGGCCGAAGCTGCACGACGACCGACTGCTTCGCCGCATCGATGCTCTGCAACACAGGCCGCCGCGGCGACGTATCGGTAATGCGCCAAACCGTGTGTCCGGCGCTCGAAATCGGGGCGACGCCGACATGCACCCATTTGCCGGCGACGTGCTTGAGCTTCAGCTCTTCCTCGTGCGTCTCCTTCAGGCTTGCCGCACGTACCAAGCGATAGAGCCGCTGCGCGGTTTCCGGATCACCGGAGAACCCCGCGACCGGCAACACCTCGCCGCCCGACGAACTGGACCCGAACGTCTTGCGCCAGGCGGGGTTCGCATACGCGATCGATCCGTCGGGTGCAGTGATCGAACAAGCACGCTGATCGGTATCGAGGGCCGCGCCGAACAACCGGGCCGGCGCCTCCGGTGGAACAAGCCGTCCGGACGAAATCGCAAACATGAGCCCTGCGCCGCAGAGCGTCAGGCCAACAAGGAACAACAGCCCGCCAAGGCCCGCCGCTTCCGGAAAGAGAATGACGGCAAGGCCTGCGAGACATGCGACCGCGAACAATCCCAGCGCCCACTGCCCGCTCGAAAGCTGGCCGCTCAGCGCCCACATGGGATGCGCAGGCGGTTCGGCGGTCGGCGTCTCGGCAGAAGGCTCAATCGCTGGCTTCATGGACAACGCTCAAACTCGCGCGCTCAAACCAAAGGAAATTGCATGTCGCGCAACGCCGCTGAGTCGCCGCCGATGAAGGCGGATTCGCTGCCCTCGGTCCATGCTCCCCCCGCCGATGCCGTTTTATCCACCGGACTTAGAAAATCCGGCGGCGCAAATCAGTCGACGAGTATCTTGCCTGATTCGAGGCCCGCGCGAGCATCGGTCGGCGGATAATGACCGCACCGTTGGGGACAGGCGCAGTCAAGGGCTTACCGCACGCAACTCACCCTGCACACATGCAATGCGTCGCAACACATTGGGGAAATAGAGTTATGAGCGTTCTGAAGCGGCGACCGCCAGTGTCATCTTAGGGCGACGCCTCGCGGCAAATCCGACTAGCCGTAGACCGCGATCATGTCGTCGTCATCGTCGCCGGGTAACTCTGGGTCCCCGGCAGGAAGCTCGGCCTCAAGCGCATCTTTCATCGCCTCAAGCTGCGCTTCGTAGGCGATCTGGGTATCGCTGGGCTCGACCGGATGCGTAACAGCGAAGTCCTCAGCCCGCACATAACCACGCGCGTCCGCCGCGGGATGGCCCGGCATGTAGATCTCGCGGAAGTCGTAGCCGAGATCTTCGTCGTACAATTGAATTGGCGCGTCGTACCCCGGCTCGCGGTTCAATCCGGCAAGCGAGTACGCAAGATCGTCCGCCACGTCGCGCATATATTCTGCTTGCGTCCGCAGCGCTGAAACCGCCACCAGCATCGACTTCAACGATTCCATGAAAGCCCCTTAGAACGCATCGTTCGTTCGCGCGTAGTTTGCGAAACAAAGTCTGCGCCGAAGACGCTTAAAGACCGCTTAAGCGCAAGCGGCTCAAGCTCTTAACGAACCGCTAACAAGCGCCGCTCGACCACGGTATCCGAGCCTGCAAGCGCCTCTGCTCGCTCGTCGATCAATTGCTTCAGACGATGCGCGATCCGAAGGGAGCCACGCCCGTCGACGTTCATGCGCCCGGCCGCGCTCATGGCGCGGCGCTGCGGCGCATCCGCCAGAAGGTCGTTCACGACGGCGGCAATCTTTGCCTCATCCGGCACATGCAATGTGTAGCCCATGCCCGCCCGCTCGAACGCCGAGGCGCAGAGCGCCTCGTCGTCGTTGCCGCACAGATAGACCGCAGGGATACCAAGAGCGGCCAACTCGTAAGCCGCAAAATCGGCACCGGCGAGCGCCAAGTCCACCTCGCCCATCAGCTTAGGCAGATCGTTCGCGCTGTGCACGATTGCGAAGTTTGGCGAAAAGCGCATCACACGTGCTTCAAGATCGCGCGGCGCGCCGAGCCCGATCACGACCGTGGCATCGAACACACCCCGAAGCCCGGCCAGCGCCCGCGCGGCGGTCACCGTCAGCTCCGGATCGGCGAGCGACACGATCACATGCGGCCGCGCCTCGCGCTGCGAAAACGGCGGCAGCGTGTCTTGGGCGAGAGCAACCCACTCCCAACCGACATGAGGCTCGGCCTCGGCACCTTCCCAATTCAGCGCAAACACGTGCGACATCGGCGCGTAGAACGAAGCATCGGCGGCAAGCCGCCGCGGCGTCAGATCGTCGACGACGCCGACGATCGTATCGGCGCCGCGCAGGCGCATGACGGACGTCGCCGACAAATCGCTCATAACATCGAGCATCATGGCCACCGGCTTGTGCAAATCGGCAAGCGACAACAGCCAGTCAATCTCGCCCGTATCGGCGGGCATCGCATCCGCGGTGAACCCAGCCTCGCTGACGCAGCCCAGAGCCAGCGCGTCGTCCCGCACAGCGAAGCGCACGGCAAACCCCTCGCGGTCGCGCAACGCCCGCGCGACAGCCAACGACCGCCGTACGCGCCCGAGTCCCTTCGCACGCCCACCGTCGCAGCGCATGATGACGGTCCCACCGGTTTGCGCGGCGCGCGCCTGCAGCGGCGCGTTCAGATCGAGCAGCGCAGGTTCGCGCTCGAGCAGCGCGATCAAGTCCGTCAGCGTCGCTTCGCCCGCTTGCGCGTGCAACCGCGCGTAGACCGCCTCGATGAACGTCACGTCCGCCGGTGTGTCGATCGAAACCCGCGCACCATCGAAGCGCCACTTCTCGGGCAAGTCGATCGCCGCAACGCTGACGAATTCCGGGTGCAGTTTGAAATAGGCAGTCACGTGCTCGCGCGCGACCGGATCTTCGTGCGCCTTGATGACGAGCTTGTCGAGCGCCCAACGCGACATCACATCCGCGCCGTCGTGGATCGCGGACAAGCCCGGTTTCAGCGTCACGAAATCAGCTTGGAGACGCATCATTTCGCGGATCAGATAATCGACATAGCCCGCATCGACCAACGGCGCATCGGCGTTCACCCGCACGATGACGTCCGGATCGATCGCATACGACGCGAGCGCCAGCCGTCCCAGCACGTCGTCGCTCGGCCCCCGCACGACCGTAGCACCTTGGCTCTCTGCATATGCCGCCAAGTCGTCATCCGAGGGATCGCGCGTCGTCGCGACGCAAATGGTCTCGATCAGCTCCGACTTCTTCAGCCGATGCAGAATGTGCCAGATCAGCGGCTCGCCCACTATCGGCGCCATCACCTTCCCCGGCAAGCGCGTCTACTTCATGCGCGCTTGCACCACGGCGGCGATGTGCGGCTTCTTCGGCATGGGCTGCCCTCCGGTCAAAGGTAAAAGCGCTTTAACCAATTCTAAAGACCGAACCGTTACCAACTCCATAAAGTGCGTCCCGGTGAGGTGCGCACGAGCGCACGCGGCTTTCGAGACCTAGACGAGCGAATGACAACCGAAACCAAACCGTTCTTCGTCGTGTCATCGGGACGGTCCGGAACGGCGATGATGGAGCGTCTGTTCTCCTGCTTCCCGCAGGTCGAGATGCATCACGAATACATGGTGCATCACATTCAGCCGGTCGCCGTTAAGCACCACATGGGAATGGCCGGCCTCGGCGAAACGCTGCACACGCTGCGCGCCACGCACGCGGCCGCCGTCTACTACAGCGAAGCGCCGCTCTGGGGTGACTCGTCCAGCAAGCTATCGTGGTTGATCCCGGCCCTCGATCGTCTGTTCCCGAACGCGCATTACATCCACCTCGTCCGCGACGGTCGGAAAGTTGCAAGCTCTTACCTGCACAAGCACGGCGCCGAGTCTTACGACGATCACGCGACCGCCGTCATGCAGCGCTACTACGATGCGAAAGGCGAACTGCCCGC
>JBKJZU010000338.1:0-3335 GCA_046715015.1 Micropepsaceae bacterium | reverse complement strand
TTCTATCAGAACGGTGCTGCAACGTCGTCGACCATTGGAGTTGATGGCGACGTGGATGGTTTCATCGGCCGCCTGGACGCCAGCCTGAACTTCGCGATTGCGCATTCGACGTCGATCGGGCTCACCGCGAACTACGTCTATGACGACATGGTGCCCGTGTATGTGGCGCCGGTGTATCCGGCGGCCGGCACGGGAACGGCGGCGACGTTCGGGACGGAAGGCCACTCGAGCATGACGTATGGCTTGCGGTTGGTCGGCCGGTTCTAGGCCTATCGAGTATTGGTTTTGCAAAGGGCGCCCCGAGAGGCGCCCTTTTCGATTCAGTTCGACGTCGTGAGTCGCACGAAGACCATTGCGCCATCCGGGTCGCCGCCGTAGCTGGGTTCGAGGGTGTCGGGGACGAAGTTGACGCTGTAGAGGGCGCCTACGCCCAGCGCTGTGTTTTCGGCGACGCGGAAGTCGCGGACGGCACCGAACGAGATCTTGCCCACGGTTTCGGTCGTGGGTCCGAGCTCGGGGTTTTCGGTGATCTCGCCGCGGGCGAACAACGTCCAGTCGCGGTTCGGGGCGTAGGCGGTTTCAAGTGCGACGGCGTTCGTTGTGCTGCCCTCCGACGGGTCTTTCCGGCCCCAGGCGAGCGTCGTGGACCACCAGCCTTCGTCGGCTAAGGCGATGGTGTAGATGGCGCTGGCGGACAGTTTGGTCTCGTCGACGAGCGGTTCAAGCTGTTCGACGCTTTCTTGATCGGCCCAGGACACTTGCAGCGACCAGTTTTCGGTCGGGTTGAAGCTCACGCGCGCGGCGACGCTGTCCAGCTTCGGGCTTTCGATGTCGAAGCGGTGTTCGTCGGGCTCGCGGCCCTTGAATGCCGAAACTTCCAGCTTCCACGCGTCTTTGATCCAGCCTGCGGTCAGCACGCCGAACGCGATGTGCGTCGAGTCCAGCCAGTGGTGCGAGATCGGCGCCTCCGGCGACTGCATCGCGGACAGGCGATGCATGAAGGCGGGCGGCCCGAACGCAGGTTCGCCCGGCAGGCCTGCGTAGAGAAACAGCGCCTCGTCCTTGCTCAGGGCGAAGCTGTAGGAGGCCGAGAGTTCCATAAAGAGGTCGTGCGGATGCTGGCGGTCGACCAGGTGTGTCACGCCGTCCGCCGTCTCGCCGGCGGCAAGCAGCAGCGGGTAGCCGCGCTTGCCCATCAGCGCATCGGGGCTGAGCATCGCCCGCAGGTTCAGAACGTCTTCGCCGAACGCGCGGCGCGCGCTGACCATCGCCATGCCGGCGACAAACGTTTTCTCGTCGCCGCGCGGGCCGTCCTGCCAATCGTAAACGAGGTTGAGCTGCGCGTGCGCGGAGATCGACCATTCGCCCCACATGTCGTGGCCCATGTGATGGGGCGTGGCATCCGGTTGCCAACTCGTGCCCGAGGCTTCGCGCGTCATCAAGTAGGGACCGAGAACGCCGGTCATCGTGGTCATTCCGCCATGCGAACCGTGTTGACTGTGCTTTGCGTGCCGGTCAGGCGCATCTGGGGCCTTATGCGCGTCGTGATCGCCGTGCTTGCCGTGGCCGTCGTGACCGGCTTTGTGTTCCTCGCCGCAGTGCGGGCAGCGTTCGCCTTCCACCGGTGCTTTCTCCGCTGCCGCAGGCGGCTTTGCGTGATCGGCATGAGCGGTGACCACGGGCGCGTTCAACGCTGCCGCCGCCACCAAAGCAACAAACGAACCCAACAAGAAATTCCTCTCCCCAGGCGCGATATATGTCGTCGCCCGTGGCGCTTACGAGTGCATTAACGAGTTGTTTAGGCCGATCCGAACGCCACGTCGCGAGACTGCGATTGGTGACAGGATAAACTTCCTAACTGCGGTCGAATCCAATCCTTAGGTTGAATCTCGTGTTGCGATACACGCGGGATGCTTCTGACTCGCCGTGAAGTTTTTCCCGACGGTTGCGAATTGCACGTTCCGCTTAGCAGACAACGTGATGGGGCTCACATACTTTGGAACCTTAAGAATCTGCGAATCGTAAACAGCAGATCGGTCCGATGGGGTGTCATGTCCGGTAAAATTTCCACGCGTGCTTGTGAAACCAATCGGCGCGGCAGTTGGCTTGCGTCGGCGGCCGTGTTCGCGTTGTCCGCGACCTTTTTTGCGTCGGTTGCGGCCGCGCAACCCGATGAGGAGGCGCCGCCGCCCCCAGAAGAAGTCGGCGCGCCGCCTATGGCTGTGGAAAAGGTGGTCGTAACCGCGACGCGGCGCGAAACCCAGCTCGTGAAGACACCCGTCGCGGTCACCGCGGTCAGCGGCAAGACGCTTGAGGCGGCCGAGGTCGAGAATATCGAAGACCTAATGGCGGTGGTGCCGTCGCTCGTGATCACGAACAACGGCCATCCGTTCGCCTACACGACGCGCATTCGCGGCATTGGTACGCAGGGCGACAACCCGGGCCTCGAAGCTGCGGTCGGCACGTTCATCGACGGCGTCTATCGCAGCCGGCCGGGCGTGGCCATGAGCGACCTCGGTGAGATGGAGCGGGTCGAAGTTCTGCGCGGTCCACAAGGTACGCTGTTCGGCCGCAACACATCCGCCGGCATCATCAACGTGATCACGAAGAAGCCGACTTGGGCAAACGAGATGTGGGGCGAAGTCACGGGCGGGTCATATGATCTGATGGCGGCGCGCGGCGGGTTCAATGCCGTGATCGCGCCCGACCAGTTGGCCCTGCGGTTCTACGGCGTGCGGCAAGAACGTGAGGGTTACATCGATGTCAATCCCGGCCGCCCCGACTACTACGACGGCAACGCGACGAGCTTCTTCGGCGGCAAGGGCCAACTGCTGTGGCAGCCGACGCAGGACGTGAGCCTGCGCATCATCGGCGACTATCAGGAGCGCGAGGATCAGTGCTGCTCGGCGGTGACGCTGTTCAAGGGCAGCTTCGGGCGTGCGCCGACGGCTGCGTTCCCGGACACGTCCGGCCCCGCGATCATCAATTCGATCGAGGCCCCGTTTTCCGGTAAGTCGACGAGCAATCAGGTTGAAAATCTGATCGCGTTCGGCAACCGCTCGACGGATACGAACACGACCGACAAAGGCGTGTCGGGTGAGCTTAACTGGCGCTGGAACGGCACTAGGCTGACGTCGATCACATCCTACCGCGAGTGGGAGAACGACTACGGCCAGGACGCGGACTTCTCCGGCGCGGACATCCTCTACTTCCCGGACGACGGCTCGAACTTCAACAAGTTCGAGACGATCACGCACGAGACTCGGTTGAACGGCGAAACGGGTTGGGTGAACTGGCTGGTCGGCGTCTTCTATTCGAACGAAGACATCGCGCGT
>JBKJZU010000337.1:0-3009 GCA_046715015.1 Micropepsaceae bacterium | reverse complement strand
CCTGGCGCCTGAAGCGGCGATCGCGCACGCGTTGAAGCTGACCGCCGACGGCGCCGACGCGATCGACCTCGGCGCCGCCGCCTCGAACCCCGACGCCGAACTCGTGGCCCCCGACGTCGAGATCGCGCGCCTCACGCCCATCGTCGCGGCTCTCAAAGGCAAAGCCGCGCTCTCCATCGACACGTTCGCGTCCGAGACGCAACGCTGGGCACTCACGCAAGACATCGCCTGGCTGAACGACATCCTGGGATTCCCGGACGCATCGATCTACCCCGCGCTCGCGCGCTCGAACGCACGCCTCGTCGTCATGCACAACGTGGCGCCAAGGGGCAGGGCGGAGCGCGTGGCAACCGACCCCGCGACGATCTACGACCGCTTATTCGCGTTCTTCGACACGCGTCTCGCCGAACTCGAAGGTGCGGGCATCGCGCGCGAACGGATCGTCATCGACCCCGGCATGGGTTTCTTTCTCGGCACCGACCCGGAAGTCTCGCTCACCGTCTTGCGCCGCATCGGCGAACTGAAGGCGCGCTACAGACTTCCCATCCTAATTTCCGTCAGCCGCAAGTCGTTCATCCGCCGACTCGCAGGCGTTGAAGTGGCCGCGTCGGGTCCCGCCACGCTTGCAGCCGAACTCTTTGCCGCCCGCCAAGGCGCCGACATCCTGCGCACCCACGACGTGGCCGCGCTTAAGCACGCCCTTTCCGTGTGGACGGCGCTCCAAACCCGTCAGAATCCTTAACAATTCGTGAGATCGTCTGTGCCCGGAGCTTTTTCGGGTTCGATACCTTTCTGTGCTAGGTTCGACGACTGACTCTGAGGGGATTGAATGAGCCGGAAGTACTTCGGAACCGACGGGATTCGCGGCAAGGCGAACACCGCGCCGATGACTGCGGAAACCGCGCTGCGCGTCGGCATGGCGGCGGGCCGCTACTTCACCCGCGGCCACCATCGCCACCGCGTCGTGATCGGCAAGGACACGCGCCTCTCCGGCTACATGATCGAAACCGCGCTCGTTGCGGGCTTCACGTCGGTCGGCATGGATGTGCTGCAATTCGGCCCGCTGCCGACACCGGCGGTGGCGATGCTGACGCGCTCGCTCCGCGCCGATCTGGGCGTGATGATCTCGGCCTCCCACAACGGCTACGAAGACAACGGCATCAAGCTGTTCGGCCCCGACGGCTACAAACTGTCGGACGAGGTCGAAACCGAAATCGAAGAGATGATGGACAACGGCCTCGCCGACCATCTCGCCGCCCCGGCGGACCTCGGCCGCGCCAAACGCATCGACGACGCGCAGGCCCGCTACATCGAATTTGCGAAGCGCACATTCCCGGCACACCTGCGCCTCGACGGCCTCAGGATCGTGCTCGACTGCGCGCACGGCGCCGCCTACCGCGTCGCCCCGGAAGTGCTGTGGGAGTTGGGCGCCGAAGTGATCTCGATCGGCGTGACGCCCGACGGTTTCAACATCAACAGCAAAGTCGGCTCCACGTCGCCTGAGGCGATGTGCGCAAAAGTGCGCGAAAGCCGCGCCGATCTCGGCATCGCGCTCGACGGCGACGCCGACCGCGTCGTCGTCGCCGCCGAGAAGGGCAACATCATCGACGGCGACCAGCTCTTGGCGCTGATCGCGCGTTCCTGGTCGAAGGCCGGCACGCTCAAAGGCGGCGGCGTGGTCGCGACGGTCATGTCGAACCTCGCGCTCGAACGCTATTTGAACGCCATGAACCTGCAGCTCATGCGCACGGCCGTCGGCGACCGCTATGTCGTCGAATGCATGCGCGAAAAAGGCTTCAACGTCGGCGGCGAACAGTCGGGCCACCTCGTGCTCAGCGACTTCTCGACCACGGGCGACGGCTTGATCGCCGCTCTGCAGGTCCTGGCGGTGATCGCCGAAACCGATCAGAAGGCGAGCCAAGCCGCACATCTGTTCGAACCGCTGCCGCAAATCCTCAAGAACGTCCGTTTCCGCGCCGGCGCCAAACCGCTCGAAAACCAAGACGTTGCCACGGCCATCCAAGCCGGCGAAGCGCGCCTCGCGAAAAAGGGGCGTCTCTTGATCCGCAAGTCCGGCACGGAACCGCTGATCCGCGTGATGGCCGAAGGCGACGACGAAAAGCTGGTGACCACGGTCGTCGGCGACATCGTCAAAGTCCTCGAAAAGGCCTGCGTCGCCTAAAATATTTCACACGATGACACGATGGAACGATGGGCGCGCTCCGCGCGCCGAAGGCGCGCCATCGTGTCATCGTGTGAGCATTTTTTGTATCTTTGTATCTTCGTGTGCGCCAAACACGAACTCGCCAACGCACGGTCCGTTGACTACATTCATCGCATGCAACCAACACGCATGCGCGGCCGCGTGCTGATCGTCGCCGGATCTGACTCCGGCGGCGGCGCGGGCGTCCAAGCCGACATCAAAACCGTGACCGCGCTCGGCGCCTACGCCGCGACGGCGGTCACGGCAGTGACCGTGCAGAACACGCAAGGCGTCAGCGCCATCCACCCGATCCCGCTCGACATCGTGCGCGGCCAAATTAAAGCCGTGCTCGACGACATCGGCACAGACGCGATCAAGACCGGGATGCTGGCGACCACTTCCGTCATCGAAGCCGTCATGGCCGCGTTGAGCGGAAGCACGGCGCCCCTGATCGTCGACCCCGTGATGGTCGCCAAAGGCGGCGCGGTGTTGCTTGAGGCCGATGCGGTTGCAGCGCTGAAGCGCCACGTCCTGCCGCGCGCAACGTTGATCACACCGAATCTACCCGAAGCTGAAGCGCTCACCGGCCGCACGATCGCAACGCCGCAAGCGATGCGCGACGCACTGAAACATTTGCTCGATCTGGGACCCGGCGCCGTGTTGCTGAAAGGCGGCCATCTGCCGGGCGACGAGATCGTCGACATCTACGCGAATGCCGCCGGCACGCAGGAGTGGAGCGACGAGCGCATCGCAACGCGCCACACGCACGGCACCGGCTGCACGCTTGCATCCGCCGTCGCGACAGG
>JBKJZU010000336.1:0-4296 GCA_046715015.1 Micropepsaceae bacterium | reverse complement strand
TGTGAGGCCAGCATCGACAAACATAGGGGTCCTCGGAATTGACTTCTGGCCCACCACGCAGCCCGCATGCCAAGCGCCGATTTCCAAGCGTTGTCCCGATTTGCGACAACAAAGGCGCGTCTCGCCTATTGCGGCGTGCCGCGCGGCACGGCACGCTCAGAAAGAGACTGTTGCAGATCAGTCACGATGCCGGTGAGAGAATGCAACGCAGAATTCGATTCCAAGAATCCGGAAACCACTCGCGACGAATAGTGCCCGCATGAGACTAGACCAACGCGACGCCGATGCCGCCCTAGGGGGAGAAGTCCACGCTCACTCAAGCTGGATTCTGCCTGCGATCTTCCTCGTGGTCGCGGCCCTGATTGCCGGCGGCTTCTACATCCTGTTCACCGGACCAACGGTCGACGACTTGCAAGGCAACACGACCTGGCCGACCGCCGACACGGCCACGGCCGACATCCGCATCGACAACGCCGTCTTCCGCGTACCTGCGAACTACACGAAGCTGCGCCGCTCGCGCAGCGACGGCGAAGCCGACGACGTGCCGATGCACGCGCTTCTGCCCGGCCTCACCGGCTGGACGCAGCAAGATGCGAACGAATTCACCTCGAATGCCTGGAACGGGCGCGTCGTGCAAATCGTACTGGCGGTCGATCGCGCGAAGCTGACGTACCAAGACAAATTCGAGCGCGGGATCAAACCGTACTCCAGCACGCCCGACGGCATTCCCGGACCGCACGGCCTGACGACCTACAAATTCGACGCCGGGACCGGCTACGAAAGCACGGAATGGCTGACCGCGACGCTTGAGGACGGCTCGAAATTCGTGATGCGTTGCGACGCGTCCGCGACGGCCAATTTCGGCACGAGCTGCATGCGCGTGACGCGCCTCAAAGACGGCGTCGGCCTCACCTATAAGTACAAACGCGCCTATCTTGCCCAGTGGAAAGAAATCGACGCCAAGATCATGGCGAAGATCGACGGCTTTCGGGTGAAGTAGCCTACTTCTTCAGAACGGCCGATGCCGGCGGCAGATCCATCTCTAGGATCGCCATCTCGAAGTGGTACGTCGTCTCGCCGTCTTCGGTGTCCTTGAAGATGACGCCGATGAACTCGTCGCCCACCATCACTTCGACCGAGTCGGTCTTGTTCGGACGCGCTTCGATGCGGATGGTGTCGAGGCGGAACAGCGACCGCAAATACTTCTCGACGCGCAGGATTTCTGTTCTGTCCACGTGCCTTCGGGCTCCAATCGTGAGGGCGTACTTAATCCTCGACCAGATAGCCCTGCAACCACAAGCGCCCGGATATTTCGTCCCCAGGCTTCGGCCGGTAGCCCGCGGGCAGTACGTGTTCGGCCGCATAGAGTGCCACGTCGACCATGCTTTGCCCGGTCCGCGCCACAGTCACGCGCATGCGATATACGGTCCCGGTGTCGAGCCGCATCGGATAGACGTGCTGCACCGTTGCGCGAAATTCGTAGTCGTCGTTACCCCCGCTGCGTGCGGGCCGGAGCACGTCGGGCAGAACGACCCTGTCGTCGCCTTGCACCACTTTCAGTCCGAACGGCTTCAGCGAGTAGGCGAACGCCGAGAGCGCGAACTGATAGCTTTCGCCCACTTGATAGTCGGAGCCGTTCTTGAAGAAGAGCGGATCGAAGAACGAAATCTCCGCGCCGTCTTCGGTGCGTCCGCGAATTTGTCCTTCGGCACCCGAACCCGTCGACGCAACTTGATCGATCGTCACCGCATGCGCGATCGCACCGGCCGCAAACGGAAACGCAGTGAGCACGCATCCCGATGCCGACTTGCGTTCGGTGAGCAGCAACACCATGTGGCGCACGTCGCCGTCGCCTTCCGCCATCGCGGTCAACGTGTCGGCGCGTTCGCCATTTGGCATCGCTTGCGCTTCGGGAAGTTCGACTTGCGCGATGATCGTCGAATTCGCGACGACGCTTTTGATGCGCGCACGAATGGCGTCGGGCGCATCGGGATAGAGAGAAGCCCAATGCGTCGCGTGAGCATCGATCACTGCGCCGGTTTTTTCCATCATCGGTTTGCGACTACGCACACTTCTCGCGCGCTTGGCAAGAGCGCGCCCCCTCTTGATGTTTTCGCGAAACTGGTCTTGAGGAGATCGCATGACTGCTTCGCGAAGCGACTCATATTACCTAGCGACCGCGATAGGGCAACGTGCGCGCACGCAATTAAACGGCGCGCGTGAAACAGACGTGTGCGTAATCGGCGCGGGCTACACGGGCCTATCCTGTGCGCTGCATCTCGCAAAGGACGGAATGAAAGTCGTCGTGCTCGAAGCCGAAACCGCGGGGTTCGGCGCCTCCGGCCGCAACGGCGGTCAGGTGATCACCGGACAGCGCGTCGATCAAGACGAACTTGAGCGACGTTATGGTGAAGCGCACGCACGTTCCCTATGGCATCTCGCCATTGAAGCAAGGTCTCTGGTCCGCGCTCTCATCGCATCGAACGCAATCGATTGCGACGAGCGGCCCGGTCACTTCACAGCAGCGGTTCGAGACAGCCACGCCCGCGATCTCGAATCTTATGTCGATTTCTTAAGGTCACGCTACAACTATTCGACCGCGCGGTACGTGCCCGCCGCGCAGGTTCCAGAAATCGTGGCCTGCCACAACTACAAGGGAGGCATGTTCGATACTGCAAGCTTCCACTTGCACGCCCTGAACTATGCGCTTGGCCTCGCGCGCGCCGCGGACGACGCAGGCGCTGAAATTCTTGAACACTCGCCCGCGCGCAACGTCGTCAACGGCGAACGCGTCCGGATCGAAACCGCACAGGGCGACGTTTCCGCGAAGTTTGTGGTGTATGCGTGCAACGCATACCTGGGCGACCTGAACCACCAACTTGCCCGCACGATCATGCCGATCTCGAACTACATCGCGACGACCGAACCGCTGGGCGAAGCGCGCGCAAAGGCGCTGATCCCGTCAGGTGCGGCAGTTGCCGACACAAAATTCGTGCTCGACTATTACCGCCTCACCGCCGACGGCCGGCTGCTGTTCGGCGGCGGCGAATCTTACGGTGGCCGCGATCTCGACAACGTAGCCGAGATCGTGCGCCCACAGATCGAGCGCGTCTTCCCGCAGCTGAAAGGCGTGCGCGTCGATCACGCCTGGGGCGGCCGCCTCGCGATCACGATGCCGCGCTTGCCCCACCTCGGCCGCCTCGCGCCGAATGCTTACTTCGCGCAAGGTTACTCAGGCCAGGGTGTCGCGATCGCAACACTGGCCGGAAAGTTGATCGCCGAAGCGATCCAAGGCCAAGCGGCGCGCTTCGACGTTTACGACAGTCTGAAAATCCCGGCCCTGCCCGGCGGCACGCTATTTCGCAAGCCGTTGCTGGCTTTGGCGCTGACCTGGTACGCGCTCCGCGACCGGTTGGGTTAATCGAAAAATCCTCTCGACGCGACTCGAGACTCATGAAAGTCTGACCTCCTCGTGTTCCATCAACGAAAGGAGGTGATCCAATGTCGAGTGAGATCTTGGTGCTAATGCAGAGCCTGAAGGTCACGCGGACGCTGGAGCAACCTCTGGGAACCGCCTGATTTTCCGATCGCAAGATCCGGGCTTTACGCATAGCCCATCTCACGGAAGGGCCGCTCATGAGAGCGGCCCTTTTTGTTTGCGCAAAACCTAGGCGGAGCTGCTTGGCGATGGCTGCGAGGCGCCCTTGAAATCCGTCCTGCGTACGCCGAGGTCAATAGCATCCCTCATTCCATTGAAAGCGCACACTCATGAACAAAGATCACAAAGCGGCGAAAGCCCACTTGGATGCAGTTCTCGACGACGCGCTCGCGCGCACGTTTCCCGCAAGCGATCCCGTCGCCATCAACGTGACCCCGCCCGACGACGGCGTTTTTTCGGACAACACGGCGGCGCACCGTTTCGAGCTGACCTTCGCAGACGGCACTGTGGTGGTCGACTACGAGCCGGCACCCGGCGCCCTCACCATCACGCACACCGAAGTGCCGAAGGCGCTTGAAGGTCGCGGGCTCGCAAGCCGCATGGCAGGCCGCATCGTCGCCGAAGCACGCCGCCGCGGCGTGCGGCTAGTACCGGTCTGCCCCTTCTTTGCCGGCTACCTGAAGAAGCATCCCGACCAGGGCGACCTCGTCGTGTCGCAAGCCGCGGCCGCCGCGCCCTAGGAACTTTCTAAGGCGCATCCGGATGAATGCGATGCGGCCCATAACACAGCTTGCGCAGTAGAGCGTTCGGCCTCAGATACCAACTCGCCCACGCCAAGGGCGTATCCCCGCTGGCAT
>JBKJZU010000335.1:0-6986 GCA_046715015.1 Micropepsaceae bacterium | reverse complement strand
CCGGGGCTGCGCCCCACACCCATTGCAGCGTCACGCCCTTGTTGTTCTTCAACTTGGTGAGGGCCGCCTCGCTGACGATTTGGGTTTCGCCCAGGGTTCGGGCTTGGGCGGTCGCGGCCGCAGCGGCGAGCAAGAACGTCACTGTGATCGCGAGGCGCAACATCTGAATCTCCTTACTAGCACCCTTGAGCCTAACAGTCTCGCCGGCGCGGACAAGGTTCGGCCGCCTGAACCGATCCTAACGGCCCCAGGCGATGAAGCTGGGGTTTTGGAATTTTTCGCGCGCGTTGCCGTAGGTGAAGTCCGTCTTGCCGTCGAGGCGGGTGACGCGGCCGCCAGCGGCGCGCAGCACGGCATCGCCGGCAGCGGTGTCCCATTCCATCGTCGGTCCGTGGCGCGGGTAGAGGTCGGCTTCGCCGGCTGCGATCACGCAGAACTTCAGCGACGAACCCGCGGCGATGAGATTGGCGATCGGGTAGTGCGCGAGGTACTCGTCGGTTAGGCGGTCGCGGTGGCTGCGGCTCGCGATCGCGGTCATCCCTTCCGTTGGGGCGACGCGGGTCTTGATTTGACGCCTTTGCCCCGCCGCTTCTTCGAAGGCGCCGGCGGCACTTCCCCAGAACAAACGATCGACGGCGGGTGCGAAGACGACGCCCGCCTTTGGGTAGCCCGCCTCGATCAGCGCGATGTTGACGGTGAACTCACCGTTCTTGTTTAGGAATTCTTTCGTGCCGTCGAGCGGGTCGACAAGAAAGAAGATGCCGCCGGAAATGTCCGGGAGCTTGCCTGCTGCCGCGCTTTCTTCCGCAACCACGGGGATCGTGGGGGCCGCCGCGCGGAGGGCCTCCAGAATCAGGACCTCTGCCTCTTCGTCGGCGGCGGTCACGGGCGATTTGTCGGCTTTGTACCGGCGCTCCGTGTCCCCGGCGTAGTGGCGCATGACGAGCGCACCCGCGCTGCGTGCGGTTTCGACCATCTTTGCGAGCAGGGCAGCGCGCGTTTCATCTTCTAGAGGTTTCACGAGCGCGATATCTCCGCAGGATCGACCACAATCAGCACCGCGTGTTTGAGATTGATCAAGCGTTTTCCCATATTCTCGAAATTGACGGTCGCGCGGTCGCCTACAACCGATTGAATCTGTCCCAATCCCCAGTCGTGCGCCCCTTCGAGCATGACATGTTGGCCGGGTTCGAGTTCACTGGCGGCAGCCTGCTGCTTCGGCATTTTTTGCCCGTTCATTCCGTCGCGCTTAAGTCAATCTTAAGCGGACTTTGATGGTTTAGGTTGATGCAACGTCTAGCTTCAGAATACTTGTCTGCGGTCCCAACGCCAATTGCGGACGCTCACGTGAAATCACCTAGCCCGCCGACCAGCGAAACCGACCTCGGCGCGCTGCTTGTCAGCCGCGTTTGCCACGACCTCATCAGTCCGGTGGCCGCGATCTCGAACGGCCTTGAGATTCTGGCCGACGAGGACGACGCGCAGATGCGCGAGCACGCGATGCGGCTGATCGAGCACAGCGTCGGCCAAGCGAAGGCTCGCCTGCTGTTCGCCAGGATGGCGTTCGGCGCGATGGGCTCGGCCGGGACCGAGATCGAACTGCGCGAAGTCGCAAACGTGGCGGAAGAATTCTTCCGTGTCGGCAAAGCGAAGCTCGATTGGCAGTCGCCTCCGATGGCGGTGGACAAGGAGATCATCCGCGTTCTCCTGAATCTCTCGGCGCTGGCGGCGGATTGCATTCCGCGCGGCGGCGTTTTGACCGTACGCGTCGAGGCGCCGCGCAATGCGGTGGTCGTGTCCATCGTGGCGAAGGGGCTGAAGGCCAACCTTGCCCCCGACATCAAAGAGGGTTTGGCGCTGACGACCCCGCCGGAGGATTTGACGGGCCGCACGATTGCGCCGTTCGTCACCGCGCTGCTCGCAAAGAGGATGGGCAGCACGATCAATTACGTGCACGAAGGCGATACCGTGCGCTTCGACGTCAAGTTCGCGCGGAGCTCTTAAGAGACCTTTTTGCAGCCGGGCGATTGCTTGGCCGCGAGTGCGCCTTCGACCGTCGCCACAAAACTAGCGAGCCCGAGCGGCTTCTTGACGACCGCATCGACACCGACCGTTTGGGCCAGATGCAGCAAGTCCACAACGCCGGGGTGGCCACCCGAGATCGCGATCGTCGCCATGGCCGGATAGTTCGCGCAGACGTCGCGCAGCAAGTGCAGGCCGTTCTCATCGGGCAGGATGATGTCGCAGACCATGGCGTCGAATGCGCACGCGGCGAGCGTCGCGCGCGCGTCGCCGGCGGTTTCGGCCAGCGTCACTTCGTGTGCGCGCTGTCCGAGGGCGCGCCGCATCAGCGCGCCGAACAGCTTGTCGTCGTCGAGCACCAAAATGCGGGCCATGACGTGGAGTTCCACCTTGCTCAAGCACCAGCGTAGGGCGCGAAGCTTAAGGATGCGCGCGCAAGGGTGCTTAACAACGGGTAAGGATACGCTAGGGTCCGAGTGGATCTCTTAGCGGTTGTCGAGGTGTCATGGCGGCGTTCGTTCGGTTTGTCTTGATATTGACGGCTCTAGCGACTGCGGGTTGCGCGGCCGCCTGTGCGCCGGCGGGCTTCGACCGCGCGCGGCTTGAGGCTTTGAAGAAGGCCGAATACGCGATCGCCGATCAGGCGGAGCGAGAGCGGTTTGCCGAGGCGGTCGTGGCCTGCGTCGCCTCGCCGGATCCGTTCTTGCGCGACGGCATCGGGTTCGAGGCTCTGTCGCACTGGCTGCGGGCGGAGCAGCTTGGCGATGCGGTCAAGGTTCGCATTGCGCGCGACTTGTTGCGGCGGCTTTCGAGTCGCGACCCCGCGGGTTTCGAGGGGCCGTTTGCGGCGCTCGTGCTTGCGGAGGTCGTGCGGGCGGACCGGGTGAAGGCTTATCTGCCGGGCGACCTGCGCATTGCCATCGGGGAGGGGGCGGTGACGTTCGTTGCGGGCGTGCGCGACTATCGCGGCTTCGACGAGCGGGAAGGGTGGCGGCACGGCGTGGCGCACGGTGCGGATCTGCTAATGCAGATCGCGCGCAATACAGCTTATGCAGACCCTAGCCTTTTGGGACGCTTGCGCGATGCGGTGGCGGCTCAAGTGGCGCCCGCGGGGCATTTCTACATTTACGGCGAGCCGGAGAGGTTGATGCAGCCGATCGTCTTTCTGGCGCAGCGCAAGGTGTTTACGGCGGCGGAGTGGGGCGCTTGGTTCGAGCGCGTCGCCGATGCGGCGCCGCTTGCGTCTTGGGATCAGGCGTTTGCCACGTATGTGGGCCTCGCGAAGCGGCACAATACGCGCGCGTTTTTGAATTCGGTTTGGCTGAACGCGAAGATCACCGAGAACGGCGACGACGACGTTCTGCTTGCCGGGGCCGAAGCGGCTTTGCGCAAGGTGCCCTAAATTCGAAGGGCGCCGCCGTTGCCGGCAGCGCCCTTCGCCAGACCCCCTCAGGTCCCAAACTTTAGGCTGCGGCGACTTCGCTCGGATCGCGCAGCACGTAACCGCGGCCCCACACCGTTTCGATGTAGTGCTGGCCGGCGGCGGCCTGCAGCTTCTTGCGCAGCTTGCAGATGAAGACGTCGATGATCTTGAGCTCCGGCTCGTCCATGCCGCCGTAGAGATGGTTCAAGAACATTTCCTTCGTCAGCGTCGTGCCCTTGCGCAGCGAGAGCAGCTCCAACATCTGGTATTCTTTGCCGGTCAGGTGAACGCGGCTACCGTCAACTTCGACGGTTTTCGTGTCGAGGTTCACGGTCAGCTTGCCGGTCTGGATGACCGACTGCGAGTGGCCCTTCGAACGGCGGACAACGGCGTGAACGCGGGCAATCAGCTCGTCCTTGTGGAACGGCTTCGTCATGTAGTCGACGGCGCCGAAGCCCAAGCCCTTGACCTTGTTTTCGACTTGGGTCGAACCGGACAGGATGAGGATCGGGGTCGCGATCTTGTTGACGCGCAACTGCTTCAGCACGTCGAAACCGGACATATCCGGCAGCTGCAGATCGAGGATGATGATGTCGTAATCGTACAGTTTGCCGAGGTCTACGCCTTCCTCGCCAAGGTCCGTCGTATAGACGTTAAAGCCTTCAGACTTGAGCATCAGTTCGATGCTCTGCGCCATAGCGCTGTCGTCCTCGATCAAGAGAACTCTCATTGCCTCTACTCTCCCCTCGCGACCCGGGTACAACCGGGAGCCCTTGTTGGTTCATTCATCATCGAATCTAGGTGGTAATGCTTAATAAAGCTTAATCGCGAAGGCACCTTCGTAAATTCGCCAGGGAAAAATGTATCAGGGCTGACGTATTCCGGCGACACCATCAGCTTAGGGCAACCTTAAGACCGCTTCAGCCATAATCGTCCGTGGTTTAGGTGGGCTTACTCAAGTGCCCTCTGATGCGTGCAAGCGGTTCTGCTTGCGGTCCGGATCGTTTGATCCGCGGCTTCTCGCCGATTTCGGCGCGCGCGGAAGTGGTGACACAGCGGGACTGCTCGCTTTGGGAACGCTGCGTGCCGGAAGGGCGGCTTGCGGCGCAGAAGTTGCAACGGCCGATTCAAAACGGCCGCATAAAAACTAGAGGGGCAAGGGGTGTCATGAAATCGCGCGAGGGATTGGTCCGGCTGCACCGGTTTCGGGTCGAGGAAATTCGCAAACGCTTGAAGTCGCTCGACGATATGCGCGGCGATCTGGCGAAGAAAATGAGCGACCTCGAGACGATGGTCCAAGAGGAACAGCGCCGGTCGATCAACAGCGATTTGGGGCGCCTGGCGTTCCCGTCGTTTGCCCGTTCGATCCAAGGGCGCCGCGAAAACATCCAGCGCACGATCGACGAGGTCGAAAAGCAGGCTGCGACCGTCAGCGAAGAGCTGCAGGCCGCCTACCGCGAACTCAAGAAGTACGAGATCGCGGCCGAAGGCGATGTCAGCCGCGACCGCGTCGAGTATGCCCGCCAAGTGCAGGTCGACCTCGCCGAGATGGCGATGGAGCGTCAGGCCCGCAAGGCCTAAGCCGCCCTGCCGAACAGCGACGGTTGATAGGGTCTGGCGGCTGCGGGGAAGGCGGCTGCGACCGGACGCATGTCGAGTTCCATCGAGGCCAGCGGCTGCAAGAGCCCCATCAGGCTTTCGAGCGAGGCGTTCGGGTTCAACCAAGTCGCCAAACCCGCGTCATCCAGCACGACCGGCATGCGATCGTGGATCAGCGAGATCATGCGGTTCGCCTCACACGTCACATAGGCGAAGCTTTCGGTCAGGCGGCCCGTGGCCGACGGTGAGCGGCCCCAGAGTGCTGCAATCATCAGCGGGCGGCCGTTCCTGAGCTTGAAGCTATATTCCCGCGTTTTGACGCCGGCGACACGCTTCCATTCATAGAATTGGTCGGTCGGGACGACGCAGCGGTGCGTGTTCAGCAAGCGCCGCCAGTCCACCGTTTCGACGATCGCCTCAGCCTGGACGCTGATCAGCGGCTGGCGTTCCGGATCGCTGCGTTTCCAATCGGGCACCAAACCCCAGCGCATGGGCGTGAGCGCCAGTTCGCCGATGTCGCGGCGGTGGATGACCATGCGTTTGGCCGTCGGATCGCCGTCCCAACGGCGGCGGGGACTGATGCGCAGGGCTTCGTTGCGGCTCCACTCCTGTGCATGGAGGCGGAGCACCTTGGCTGGGTCGTTGATCTCTCGTTTGCCGAACATCGTTTTGCCACTCGCGTCGTTCATTCGTGCCCCGGATGTGTATGTTCACTATTTGTTCACCCAAGTCAAGTACCGCGGTTGTATGACGTTGCGGCCCTGCTTCCCGCCCTCTTAGGGTTCGCGTCCGTTCCGGGAACAAGGGGATCGCGATGGGTTGGCGGAGTTGGGCTGCGGCGCTGCTTTTGACGGTTGTCGCGCTCGCGGGAACAGCGATATCGGCCGAGAACTGGATCGAGCTTCGCGACGGCGTGAAGGCGCGATTCCTGACTGCGCTCAAAACGACCGATTCCGCAGAACCAAAAACGCTGATGGTCAACTTCGTTCTAAACGATGTTGCCATCGTCAACGATCAGGCGAAGGTCATCGAGGTCGCCGATCAGTTGTTCGGCCGCGTCGTGCTGGTCGCCGCGGAAGAGAAAGAATACGTGCGCGCCGTCGTGAACCTGCTCAAGTCCGAGAAGAAAGTGGGCGACGAGACGCAGCAAGAGTTCGAAGATTTCCACTATGTGCGCGGCAGCAACGGCGTGTGGCTGCGGCAAGCGGGGCCTGAGGCTTGGAAGACGGCGCAGGATCCAAATTGGACGCCACCGCAATCGGAAACGGTGAAGCTCTCGACGGGCACGGTCTACGTCGATTTCATCGGCGAGATCTTTGCGCCGGCGGGCGTCACGAAGGCCTTGGGGATCGAATTTCACTCGACGACGGCGGTGACCAACATTCCGGGCAAGTACGGCGAGATCAAAGAGGTTTGGGGCCGGCTCGACCACGCGAAGCTTGCGCAAGCGGGCTTCGACTTCGTTCACATCGAGAACTACAGCGAGCCCTTGCTCGGGAAGTTTCAAGTCCGCAAGCGCGTCTATTTGGATATCAGGCGTCTGGCCGACGGCACCTGGCCCACGTTGCCCGACACCGCGCCGTTCAAGGACGGGAAAGAACCGCTGGTCGCCGGGGTGGGGCTCAGGCTTGAAGACGACGCGACGTACTTCGCCTCGCGCGCGGCCTCGTCGATCATCCCCGTTAGCAATCGCTTCAACGACGTGGACGGCGTCACCAGTGGGATCGCCGTCAGCACGCGCCGCTTGTTGATCACGGGCAGCAAGGCACCTTCGGCGCTCGACTATCTGACGCCTCAGCATTGAGGGTTTCGCGGTTCAGCCGGGCCGTGGCAGACTTCACCTCAAAGCGGTTCGCTTAAGGGGTCGTCTCCCTGCGCGAACCGGAAACGATAACGAGGGAAACCAGGAATATGGCTGCAGAGCAAAAGGCCGCAGTGGATA
>JBKJZU010000334.1:0-7729 GCA_046715015.1 Micropepsaceae bacterium | reverse complement strand
GAGCGCCAAATTCAGGATGCGCGCGGCCTCTGGCGCAATTGGCTCCAGCATCCCGATCTTGCCGCACAGTGCCGCGGCGTCGAGGCGAAGCAATGGCCCGCACGCGGCCGGATGCAACCGCACGCCGACATAACTCAAACCGCGGTGAACCATGACCCGGTGCGCAGCTGTTGACGGTCCCGCGAACACGACCGGACCCGCCCCGCCGGTCGCCGGCAGTGCGAGACTGATCGAAAGCGTCCCGTCCGGGACGATGACGTGTTCGAAGTGGTCCGGATCATGTGCCTCCACCACGAACCGCCAATGATTGGCGATCCATGGCGAGGTGCCCGGCGCGGGATCAGATTCCTGGTACAGCATCGCCCGTTAGACCTTCAGTCCGAGTGCTACGGCCAGCGCCGCGTCGAGTTCGCGAAGTCTTCCCGTCGAGAGTTCGCCGACGAAGTCGGTAAGACGCGCCTTCTCGATGCTCATCAGGCCGTCGCATTGGATAGCGCTGTCGTGCTTCAAGCCTTCCGCTGCGCCGATGGGAATTTGCGTCGGCAAGCCGTGACGCTCCGAGAAGACGGGGGCACACACGACGGTCGCGTAGTTGGACTCAACCAATGCCTGACGGCTGACCACGACGAAGGTGCGGGCCGGTTTCGGATCACCGGGCGGGCGGCGCACACGATAGAGTTCGCCGCGCTTCACGCGTCGTCAAAGCCCGCTTGGAACGACAACGCGTCTTTCATTTCCGCGTTCAACTTCGCCGCGTGCCGGTTGATCGCAGCCACTTCGCGCGCCTCCCGCCGGGCCTGCGCGCGGCCTTCGACGAAGTCGCGCAGTACCTTTTCGATGAAGGCGGAACGCGAAACGTCGGGCCCAGCCAAGCGGTCGAGCTTGGTGACGAGGTCTTCGGAGAGAGTGAGTGAGGTTTTCAACTTCATACTACTAGTATACTACCTTGGTATGATAAATCAAGTGTGAATTTTGAATATCTTACGACCACCGAAAGTTGACCTAA
Organism: Micropepsaceae bacterium; assembly: GCA_046715015.1. Taxonomy (GTDB): domain Bacteria; phylum Pseudomonadota; class Alphaproteobacteria; order Micropepsales; family Micropepsaceae; genus SZUA-430. The sequence goes on along the minus strand of JBKJZU010000334.1, from coordinate 6,723 downwards.
CCGGCATGATCACCGTCGATGATGGACCCCCAATCGGCTAGTTTGAGAGCAGTATCGCGAGTTGATCGGCTGTAGGAAATTGCCTATGCTGTCCCCTGATTTTTGGAAGCTGCCGCCGGGCACGGCGTGCCAGGATTCGTCGGAGCGTAATCGGGGACTTCAGTTGCCGTGAATAGTTGGACCGCGGCCGAGTCTTCACAGCCGCGCTCACTCGCAAGCCAGCTGGCGCGAGTCGAACGCAGACGCATGCTCTCGTTGCCGCACATCCGGCCGCTGGCTGCTTACGCCCAGTCTCTTCGCCAAAGATTTCCGGCGCTGGAGTTCCCCGACTTTGATCCGCTGGACGGCGGCGTTGGCGCGCAAGTGCTGTTTCTCTTGGAGAAGCCCGGGCCGATGACGAGCGCGCTGCGCGTCGGGCAGGACGGATCGGGCTTCATTAGTCGCGACAACGACGACGCGACGGCCGAGGCATCGTTTCGGTTCATGAACGAAGCTGGGTTGGTGCGGAAAGAGACGGTGATCTGGAATGTGATCCCAGGCTGGAACGGCACACGAAAAGTCACGACCGATGAATTGCGCCGGGGCGCGGAGGAGTTCACGAGCAAGCTCTTGCCGCTGCTCTCGCGGTTGCACTCCATCGTGCTTGTCGGCAGGAGGGCGCAGCGGGCGGCGGCGCTGCTGCCGCGGGACCGCTACGCTACGATCAACTCGCCACACCCATCGCCTCTCGTTAGGGCCAGCCAGCCAGACGCTTGGGCCACGATCCCGAAAGTTTGGTCGACGGCGTTGGGACGCCAAAAGGAATAGGGGCGCAGCTTGGTGCGCCCCTTTCTTCGCGAATCAGCTGCCCGCTAGGTCTCTTTTGGCGTTACGCCTTCAACCGCGCTGCCGTTGCGCACGACGACGACCACGCGCCGATACTCGCGCCCGATCAAAGCACCGGCGCCATCGTGCCGTAGTAGGGTCGCGAGGCGGCCAAGCGGCGTTGCCAATTCTTCCGATATGCCGCCGCCACGTCCGGGTGGCCTTTGATCAGGAGGACGTTCTCGGCGTTTTTCTTTTGGGCGGCTTCGGTGAAGTTGAAGGAGCCGGTGATCACGTGGTCGCGGTCGATGATCATGACTTTGTTGTGCGCGGAGGCGACGCCGGTGTCGACGTGGGGCAAGATGCGCTCTGCTATAAGGCGCGAGCCGGCACGGTCGTGTTGACGCTCGTCCCCTCGGTCTAGGATCACTCGCACCTTCACGCCGCGCGTGTGCGCGCGGCCGAGTGCTTTGACGAGTGGCTTTGCCTGGAAGCTGTAAGCCTGGACCAAGATTTCCGATTTCGCGCTGTCGATCGCGGCGACGATCAGGCCCATGCAGTTCTCGGCCGGCGTGAAGCACGTCTTGAGTTCGGGCTTCGACGGGACCATTGCGGTGCGTGTCGCCTCGGTCTGCGTTTCCGCTGCGGCGGTGGCGTCAGTCCGGTCCGGTGCGTTTTGCGCCGTCCAATTTGTGAGCGGGCTCATGTCGACCAGACCCGTGCCGATGGCCAAGCCGACAGCGGCGACGGCCGCGCCAACCAAGGCCTTCCAGCGATGCGCTACCAACACGTCGAGCGGCACGCGGGCCGCCGAAAAAACCTTTGAAAACATGGCCGATTGCTCGACGGAATCCTCTTCGTCGATCTCGATCTGCTGATGGCGTTTGTGCGCTTTGCTCATCGTCTAGCCCCCTGAACGAATCAATCGCGAGGAGCAAGGATGCGCTCGTCCCGCGCGGAAGTCGTTACCGAGCGCCACGTCCTGCTATTTGCAGACGGCGCGGGAGCGGCGATGCGGCCGCTTTCGCTTCGACACGGGCCAAAAAAAATCGACGCCGCAACGCAAGTCGCGGCGCCGAATTTTTCAAGACCGTTTTAGTCGTAACGGCAGGCGCGATCGTAGGTGCGATAGCCGTTGGCGTTGCGGCATTCGCGCGCCGTCGACCACCAATCCCGGTCGCCGCGCTTGCAGCAGATGCGAATGTCCCAACCGCTGTTCCATTCGCGCCAGCGATTGTCCCAACGATTGTCCCAACGATCGTTGTTGTCGTTGTCGTCCCACCGGTCGTCGTTGTTATCCCAACGGTCGTTGCGGCATTGGCGATTGTGCGTCACGTAGCCGTACGCGCGTCGGCATTCGCGCGCCGTGGTCCACCAGTCGCGGTGGCCGCGTTTGCAGCAGACGCGCCTGTCCCAGCTGCCGCCCTGCCAACCCCACCATCTGTGGTCCCAGCGGTCGTTCCAATCCTCGCGGCAATGGCGGTTTCTAACGACATGGCCGCCGGATCGATAGCAGCGGTTGCGCGTGGTCCACCAATCCTGCCAGCCGCGTTTGCAGCAGACGCGATCCGAGTGTGCGGCGACTTGAAACGAGCCGTCCGGCCGTACCGATTTTTCCGTTGGGCCGGCGCTGGCACTGACGGCGGACATCAAGGCAATGATCGCAGCCACGATCACTGCGTAGAAAGCCGTGCTTCTCGACATGGCGTACTTCCTCCTTTCGTTTTTGAACGTGACGGCCCTTCCCGGTACGCCGGTTGGCCGGAACCATCACGTCTCAGACCCCACCCAAACCTTAGGCCAAAACGCGCGGCGTTGCATGAACACGCCGTTCATCCGCGGTTCACCTCGGCTGGCTTGAGCGGGCGCCGTTATCCACCGCGCACGCGTAATTGCGCCATCCGTCGTGCCTGTTGCGGCACCGGGTGCCGACTCGCCAGTCGCTTTCCAAAAAGTTCCGTCATGGCCCGGAAAAAGTTTCCGTCATGGCCGGTGGCCCGTTTGCTCAACTTGCTAACTTGTGATATTATAATTCCCGCTTTTTCGGTTCGAGACCGCTCCCATGCCCGTTATCACCTTGGAAACTTCTGCCGGACGGATTGCCGATCGCGTGGCGGTTGTGGGGATAACTTGGACTGAAGGCCGGATTTCCGCCGCTTTGTCAGGCTGTCGCAGACGGATCGCTAACGGATTTCTAACGGATTCCAAACGGATATTTCCGCGGAAATCAGCCGTGCTAACGCATCTAACGGATTCGTTTTTCGTATTTTCCGTACAACCTTCCGTTGCGGCGGTTTGGGCCTCTTTAACGGGGGCTCTGGCACACTGTCCCCAAAGCCGCCAACCGGGCTTTCAGGGAGATGCAAAATGACGCAACCGCTTCGGATCGACGAGCTCGACCAAAATCTGCGCGCGAAGGGGGCCATCGAGGCCGAACACGCGGTGCAGCTTCGCCGCATGATCTACGCGAAGGGCTCGGTCACGAAACACGACGCCGACGTGATGTTCAAATTGGACACCGCCTGTTCGAAGAAGCATCCGGCGTTCGCGGCGCTCTATGTCGAAGCGTTGACCGACTACTTCGTCTGGCAGACGGAGCCCAAGGGTTACGTCACGGAGAGCCAAGCGAAGTACCTGATCGACAACGTGGCTGGTGACGGCCACGTCTCGGCGAAGACGGAACTCGAGCTGGTGCTCAACGTCGTGCATTGGTCGCGGCATGTGCCGGGCGAACTGACGGCCCTCGTGCTCGACGCGGTGCGCCAAAGCGTGCTGCTCTCGCGCGAAACGGCGTTCGGCGCGAACCGGCCGCAAGTTGCGATCGGGGCGGGCGATGTCGCCGTGCTTTCGAAGGCGCTGCATGCGCCGGCCGGCGACGGCAGCCTGATGATCACGCGGCGCGAGGCGGAGATGCTGTTTTCGCTGAACGAGGCGACGGGCACCGGGCACAACGATCCGGCGTGGACGGACTTTTTCGTGCGCGCGATCGCGAACCATCTGCTCAATCCGATGAACCCGCCGGTCGTGCCGATGCGCGACGAAGCGATGGCGCGCGAGAAGTGGTTGGATCAGCGCGGCTCGATGGGCCAGTTGCTGTCGGGCGTTGCGACGTCTTTGGCGCGCGGGAACGTGCCGTTCGCGCAGGTTTGGGAAGAGGTCGATCCGTTCGGCGCGGTCGCTGCCAAGAAAGAGGCGGCGGCGGAGATGCGCGCGGTGCAGCAGCGGCTCGCGCGCGAGCAGGTGGACGCGGAGGAGGCCAAGTGGGTCGCTTCGCGTATCCTCAGCGACGGTGCTGTCGACGAGAATGAGACGGCGCTGCTCGTCTTCTTGAAGAAGCACGCGGGCGCGATCGATCCGGCGCTCGATGCGGTGATGAAGCGCGCGGGGCTCTAAGTCCCCATAGTGTCTCTCGCCGCACGTGCATGCTAGAAGCCGGTTATCGGCTTTGAAAGTGGCGAAGAGACATGGCGAACTACGACTTCGACTTGGTGACGATCGGCGCGGGCTCCGGCGGGGTGCGCGCCACGCGGATGGCGGCCCAGTATGGCGCGCGGGCCGCGGTCGTCGAGGAGTACCGCGTCGGCGGCACCTGCGTGATCCGCGGCTGCGTGCCGAAGAAGCTGATGGTCTATGCCAGCCGCTTCTCGGAAGACTTCGCGGACTCGGCGGGCTTCGGCTGGCACGTGCCGCACGCGACGTTCGACTGGGCGACTTTGATCGCGAACAAGGATCGCGAGATCGCCAGGCTCGAGGGACTTTATAAGAAGAACCTCGCGAGTGCGGGGGCCGAACTCTTCGAAGACCGCGCCGTCATGCGCGACCCGCATACAGTGCATCTGCTGAAGTCCGATAAGACGATCACCGCCAAGCACGTGCTGATCGCGACCGGCGGGAGGGCTTGGGTGCCGGACGACGTCGAAGGCAACGACCTCGCGATCACGTCGAACGAGGCGTTCCATCTGGAAGCGTTGCCGAAGAGCGTGATGGTAGTCGGCGGCGGGTATATCGCGGTCGAGTTTGCGGGCATCTTCAAGGGGCTCGGGTCGCGCACGATGTTGGTGCATCACGGCGACGAGATTCTCCGCGGGTTCGATCACGAGTTGCGCGAGCGCATGCGGCACGAGTTGCAGAAGCGCGAGATCGACGTGCATCTGAAGTCGGCCGTGGCATCGATCCGGCTGGACGCGGGGCGCAAACGGGTTCGGCTCAAAGACGGCACGGAGCACGTCGTCGACGAGGTGATGTTCGCGGTCGGACGGCGCGCGAATACCGGTGCGCTTGGGCTCGAGCATTGCGGCGTGGAACTGACGGATAAACGTGCGGTGAAGGTGGACGCTTACTCGCGCTCCTCGCAGCCGCATATCTACGCGGTCGGCGACGTGACCAACCGCGTGAATCTGACGCCGGTCGCGATCCGCGAGGGTGCGGCCTTTGCCGACACGGTGTTCGACGGGCGGCCGACCGCGGTCGACCACGCGGACATCCCGACGGCCGTCTTCGGGACGCCGGAGATCGGCGTCGTTGGGCTCACCGAGGAACAGGCGCGGGCGGCGCACGATAAGGTCGACATCTACAAGACTGCGTTCCGGCCGATGCGCGCGACGATGTCGGGGCGCGACACGCTGATTTTCATGAAGCTGGTGGTCGATGCCGCCAGTGACCGGGTGCTCGGCTGCCACATCATGGGCGAAGCTGCGGCCGAGATGATCCAGTGCGTCGCGATCGCGGTGAAGATGAAGGCGACGAAGCGCGACTTCGACGCGACAGTGGCGCTGCACCCGTCCGCGTCGGAAGAGTTGGTGCTGTTGAAGACGAGGTCGTGAGCTACTTGGCGGCGCGCCAGCCCATGATGGCGAGGGCGTTGCCGTCGGGGTCTTTGAAGAAGCGGAGCGCGTGTTCCTTGCCCTCCGCGCGCTGCACGACTTCGGCGTCGCGATCGAACTTTAGGCCGCGCGCGATCAGGGCGGCTTCGGTGGCGCTCCAGTCGCCGGCATCGAAGTAGATGTAGCTGTTGTTCTGAAGCGGGCCTTCGTGTTGGGCCTGGCCGATCATCAGGCGGGTGCCGCCGGCGTCGAAGAAGGCCATGCCGGAGACCTCGAACATGAGCTTCAGGCCCAGCGTGTCGCGGTAGAAAGCCACGGCCTTGGGCAAGTCACGGGTGGAAAGGGCGATCTGGGCGATTTTTCCAAGCGGCATCTTGAGGTTCCGTCCGATTTCGGTAATAGTTAGCATTGCTAACTAAATGTGTAAAGAGGTGGCGTTGGGAAAACGAACGGGCGAGGCGCACGCGATCGCGGAACGCGTCCATGCGGCGGCGCTGCGGCTGCTCAGACGCTTGCGCAAGAGCGACGCGGCGATGGGCGTTTCTCCGGCGAAGGCGTCCGCGCTCTCCGTGCTCGTGTTCGGGGGTGCGCAGACGCTGAAGGATCTGGCGGCGGCCGAGCAGGTGCGCGCGCCGACGATGTCGCGGCTCGTCGCGGAGTTGGAGGCTGACGGCTTGGCGACGAAGACGGCGGATGCGGGCGACCGGCGGGCGCTCAAGATCGCAGCGACGGCGAAGGGCAAAGCGCTGCTCGAAGCGGGGCGCGAGCGGCGGCTCGCGGTGCTCGCAAAGCAGGTCGCGGCTCTAAGCACGTCGGAGCAGGTGTTGCTGAAGCGTGCGGCGGTGTTGCTTGGGCGACTGAACGAGGGCTGAAAAAGCAAACGGCCCGCCGGTGAAGGCGGGCCGCTGTGAAGTCTGAATGGGCGGCTATTACTGGAGGGTGCCGCGCGGCACGGTGACGAACGGCACGGCCGAGCCCGGCACGAACGTGGTCGGCAGCTTGCCGTCCCATTTCTCGGCCGCCGTCAGGGCCACGTAGCCGGGGTTGTCGCGCAGCGCGCCGGCCTTGGCTTGAATGGCGGACGCTTCCGCCTCGC
>JBKJZU010000333.1:0-9864 GCA_046715015.1 Micropepsaceae bacterium | reverse complement strand
GCAGCGGAACGGACACGATCACGCTGGTCATGACCCCCGACCAGCTCGCCGCGATTCTTTCGGTCGCCGCCGATCAGAACGACCTACGCACTTATTTCGACGGCACGCCGGCGGGCGACAGTCTGGGGCTCAGCGACACGCTTTGGAATGCCGACGTGCAGGGCTTTGAGGTGGCGAACATCTCGCTCGCCACCGGCTACGGCGTTGGATCCTACTCGATCAATTCGTTCTTCGATCAGCTGCCGGCTGCGGACACGACACCCGACGCCGATACGGCCGATGATCTCGTCATCGGCACGGCAGCCGGTGAGACACTGACCGGCGGCGCCGGCTCGGGCGGCCTGAACGGCGACGACGTGCTTGTCGGCCTCGGCGGCAACGACAGCTTGAGCGGCGGCAGCGGCGCCGATCTCTTGCTCGGCGGCGACGGCGATGATGCGCTGACCGGCGGCGCGGGCTCGGACGTGCTCGCCGGCGGCCGCGGCGCCGACACCTTCTTCATCACCGCGACCGCGACTGCCGATGACCTTCTCGACTACAGCTTCGTCGAAGGCGACGCGATCGACTTGAGCGCCTTGCTCGACACCAATTTCGGCCCGGCAAGCTCGATGGCGGACTTCGCGCGTGTCCAGCAGTCGGGCGCGAATCTCATCGTCCAGGTCGACCTCGACGGCGCGGCCGGCGGTGCCAATTGGGTGACCGTGGCGACGCTCGTGAACTACAACAGCGCCGGCAACGACCCGCTCAAGCTTCTCTTTGAGGGATCGGAATTCAACCTGATGGGCTGAGGATCATTGCGCTCAAGCAAGCCTGCATTGAGGTCCGCTGCGGGGCGATCGGCCGCATCCGGTCGCCTCGCACTGTGCGGCATCCGGAATGCGTGCCGAAGGCTGCGATACGCACGCGGCACATCGGGCGGGCTGGTACCCACCCTCCCGTCTTGGCTCAGGCCAAAAAAAGGGCGCCCGCTGTCTGGGCAGCGAGCGCCAAAGTCGGAATCTTCGCCTCGCCAGCGATAGACGCTGCGCCGGGCATAGCGGGCCATGCCGCAGGCGATGCGAACAGCGGGCGTCGATGTTCTGCGGGCGCGTGACAAGCTCGAACGGTCGATCATGAGTCTGTTACATGTCCCCTGACCCAGCGTTTGCAGCGTCGCCAGCGATTGCTTCCGAAGAACTTGTCCTTCGGATGGTCTCGGTACGTCTCGCACGCGGCGCGGAAGTCGTAGGGCATGGTCTCGGTACAATCGGGCCACTTCTGCGTGGCGAGCCAATACTCCACCAGACCCAGTCGCGCCCAGAGCTTCCGTTCGCGCTGCAGGCGAGGCCAACTCATCGTTGAGAGAACTACGGGCGCGCGCGCGCAACTGCAGGCGGGCAACCCATTGCGCCGCGAACCAAATCGTTTCCTCATTGGGTGGGGCGCCTGTTGGGGGCGCGCCCTTACCCCCTGAAGGAATTGAAACATGAGACTATTGATCACGTCCGCAACTGCGGCGTCGGCCCTTGCATTTTCGCTGATCGCAAGTCCAAACGCCGTGGCGGCAGACGGCGACTGGTTCGTCGGCGCCGGTGGCGGCTTCGCTTGGCTCGAGGGCGGCTCGGACACGACAAACGGCGGCGCTGCGTTTGGCGGCGGTGGAACGGTCACCAACGTCGATTTCGACAGCGCAAGCACGTATGGCGCGCTGCTTGGCCGGCGCATCGGCGGCGGCTGGGCGCTTGCACTCAGCTACGACCATGTGGGCGCGGACGTTTCCTTCATCGCGAACTATGCCGCGCTTCCGGGCTTGCCCAGCGCCTTTGCCGGCGAGGTGGATTCGGACGTGGTGATGCTGAATTTCATTTATTCCGCGCCACTTTCCACGGGCAATCCGCGTTGGTCGATCCACGCGGGCGCCGCTGCCGGCGTTGCGTTCAACACCATGAATGTCACGGAAGACTTCTTCCCGTTCAACGGCGTGCCCGACCAGACGCTTGCCGAGGGCGACAACACTAGCTTCGCCGCGCGCGGCACGCTGGGCCTCGGCTATGCGCTCGACGAGTGCTGGGCGCTGCACGGTTCGGCCTCGATCTTCACCTTGGGCGATTTCGAAACCGGCGCGACGCGGTCGCCCCCCGTTTCACCCATCACACCCTATGAGGTGGATGCGTGGGGTTACGGCTTGACCCTTGGCCTGACCGCGCGCTTCTAAGCAAGACGCGCTTGGACTGAAGGGCACGCGGCACTCTCAGGTGTTGCGTGCCCTACTCTATTGCGACGGCGGCGCGGCGGTGGGCCCTTGGGGACACGATTACCTGTCGCCGGAGTCTTCACCTGTCGCCGGAGTCTTCAACTCACCGGAACCAGCAGAGTTGTTCGCTCGTCGCCAGCAATCTGCCCCCGCGGCTCCAGTGGCGGGCGTGGCTGCCGGCTTGGCTTTGTTCGATCCGCGTTGCGGCCACCTCGTTCAAGATCCAGTCGTCGCCGACGGCCGCCAATTCTTCCACGCCAGCCAGAATGCTCAACGACAAGGTCACGGTCGACGTTGGGCGCGGCCCCTTGCTGATATGGAAGACCCTGGGCGCGTAAACGTCGCACAGATAGGCCAATTGGACAGCGTCGATCTTGCGTCCCGCGTTTTCGCGCACCCAACCGTGCGACACGGTATCGGGGGTGTCGAACAGTTTGCCGCGTGCGATCCTATTCTCGGTATTCTGACCAAAGGATCCGGGCGGAGAGAACGGCGGCAATGTCTCGGGCGCGACGGTCTCCGGCATCTTGCACTCGCTGCGGGCGTCGCTTGGATGGCGATGCGTCAAGACGACTGTGCCGATGGTCGAGGGGAAAGACGCGCCCTCCGGCACCACTTCGACCTGCCACGCCGTGATAGACTTGCTGCCACCCGCAGGCCGCGCCGTGACGCGCAGGGCCGACCCGGGCGGAATCATTTTCAGGAAATGCATCGACAGCGACGAACAGGAACCGCTCGCGCGCGGATCCGACAATGCCGCGTTGACGATCAAAGCCGCCGTCCAACCGCCGAACATGCCGCTGTTGGCCTCATAAGCGGGATCGGCAAAAGCGGCAAAGACGCCCTCTTCCAAAGGCTTCAGCGTCAAGCTGCGGTCCAGTCGTGACATGTGTCGAGTACCCGTTGTGTCGTACGCCACTCCTACCGCAGACTCGACTGACAACATACCCATCTCCCATGCGCAATACCCACGGGAATAGGCGTGTTCCTTTGTTGCGTCGCCAGGACTGTCCCTTGGGGACACGATTACCTGTCGCCGGATGCTTTCGTGCAACAGCGCCGGCAACGACCCGCTCAAGCTCCTCTTTGAGGGATCGGAATTCAACTTGATGGGCTGAGGATGATCGCGCTCAAGCAAGCCCTGCATTGAGGTCGCTGCGGGGCGATGGGCCGCATCCGGTCCCCTCGCACTGTGCGGCATCCGGGATGCGTGCCGAAGGCTGCGATACGCACGCGGCAGATCGGGCTGGCTGGTACGCACCCTCCCGTCTTGGCTCAGGGCAAAAAAAGGGCGCCCGCTGTCTGGGCAGCGAGCGCCAAAAGAACCTTGGCCTTCGTTTTTCAGGTTATGCCGCCATAAACGACAGACGCACGGCGTGCGCAACGGGGGCATGAGGTAATGCACAGCTAAGTGATCGAGAGTACGCGCCTTGCGCGCGGTGCGCACGCGAAGCCAGCAGCGCGTGCGTCGCCATGATTGAGCGAAGGCAACGGAGCCGCCTGTACACACGTTTTTCGAGCCGACTTGTTCGAGTGATCGCTTGGGCCTGCGTTAAGATTCTCGCAGCTCGGATCAGCTGATTCTCGGACGCGGTGCCAAACACCTTTCTTCGCAATCTTGCCTCGCCTCAAGACGGTCACGCGAAAGCGTTGGGACGCAACATTTTGTTGCTCACGCTTTCCGAAGCCGCAAACATTCTGTTGCCGTTCGTCACAGTGCTGTACCTGACGCGCACATTGGATTCGCTGTCTGTCGGAACATATCTGTTCGCATGGTCTGCCACGTTCTTCCTGTCGAACGTCATCGATTGGGGCTTCGGTCTCACGGCAGTTCCTGAGATCAGCCGTGCGCGAGCCGTGCCCGAACGCCTCGGAGCGATTTACGGTGAGGTTTCTCGCGCCCGCCTGATGCTCATGGCAGGCGCCACAGTGCTGTACTTCTTAACTCCTTTGGCATTGCCAACGTGGCGAGAGCACTGGGCGGTGTTTCTCGCAATGTCCCCTGCCCTTCTCGGGGCGGCGCTTCACCCGGCTTGGTTTCTGCGCGGGATCGAGAAATTTGGACCGCTTGCAGCTGCAAACTTTGTGGGCCGCGGTCTGACGACAGTTCTCGTCGTCTTGCTTGTTTCAGGCGCGCAGGATGCGACGCTGGCAGCCGCGTTAACTTCGGCCGGGTCCCTCGTCACTGGTGTACTTGGCCAGGCGGCTATTCGCGGCGAACTTCCGATCAAGCGAGCCAAAGTCACAATCCGAGGAGCCATCCGGCGCATGGCAGCCTCGTTTCCAGTTTTCGCCGCGACGCAGTCCAATCTGCTGACGACAAATTTCTTGGCGGTTCTCGTCGGCGTCGTCGGCGGACCCTACCTTGCGGGTCAGTTCGGCATTGCTTTTCGTTGCCTGACGGTCCTGCGTACGTTGCTTGGCGTCGTCGTCCAGGCCGGCTTGCCGTATGTCGCTTCGATCGTGAGCGACGACCCCTCTGCGGCTCGTAGGCTCATAGTGAGGCTAGCTTCCATCGCGATGCCGTTTGGCATTTTGGTCGCCATTGCGTTGCTGGTGTTCGGTCCCGAAATTGTTGCGACACTCTTCGGTCCAGGCTTTGAGCGGTCGGGGCTCCTGTTGCAAATTCTCGCGCCGATCGCTCCTCTTATCTGTTGTTCGATGTGCCTCGGAACGATCTTTCTCCTAACATTTGAACAACAGTCCTCATGGGTACGCGTAACCCTCGGTGCGACGGCAGCACTCGTCGCTGTCATCGTTTTGCTACTGCCCTGGGTTGCTATCGACCTCGCCGGTGCAATTGCCCTTGTCGTTTGCGAGGTTGCCCTACTCATCGGCTCGGTTTGGACTTTCACACGAAAGGACGGTTCGGCTGCCGCGTCGCCGCCCGGCAGAGCTACGTTGCCTATACGACCTGAGGTTCCCGAGTTCTTCATCATAGGCGCACCCAAGGCGGGTACGACATCGCTTCATGCTTATCTGGGCGAAAATAAAAAGGTGTTTATGCCTGGCTTGAAGGAGCCGCAGTTCTTCTGCGACGACTTCCCTGGCTTGAGCCAAGTCCGTGGGCGCGAGGAGTATGTTCGCCTCTTCAACACGGCAGCGCCTGATCAAATTCGCGGCGAGGCGTCTGTTTGGTATTCGTATTCGGAGCGGGCGGTTCGAACTATCCTCGATCAACGGCCGGACGCGCGCTTCATTCTGGTGCTGCGGAACCCTGTGGCAGCTACTATCTCTCTGCACGCTCACCTAATCCGCATGTTTCAAGAGAACGTGGAAGAGCTTGACGATGCCTGGACCTTTCAAGCAGAGCGAGCGAAGGGACAGAGGTTGCCCCCTTATTGCCCCGAAGCGCGCACGTTGCTTTACCGGAGGGTGTTCGACTACGGACCCCAGATTGACCGGCTGTTCGCACTCGTGCCGCCGCAGCAGCGGCTCGTCTTCCTCACTGAAGCCCTGATCGATTTTCCCTCCAAGGTGTTGAGCGAGGTGTGTTCATTCTTGGGAGTCCCGTTTGACGCCACTCAGGAGTTTCCTCGGCTGAACGCCGACGCGGAGTTGCCAAGTCTAGTCAAACGAGCGGTTTCAATATCGCAAGGCATGGGATTGTGGCGCCCAGAGACAAAAATGCTGTTGAATGGGGTCGGTGTGAGCCCCGTGAGGTTGCTGAACGCGGCATTCGCAAACCGAGCTTCAAGGCGCGACGTCAGCGTGTCCACGCTTCACAAGCTGTATGCGAATTTCGAGCCGGTGTTTTCTGACGTCGAAGTACGCCTCCCCCACTTGGGTGCGAGAGCATATTGGGAGCGTGGTTTCAACGTTGAACACTTCGAGGGACGCGCTGGGCAACATCCGGCGAGGTCAAGGGGATGATCCGGGCGACGAAGATATCCACGGCGTGGCTTTATGCCCTCACCACGGTGCTGGCGCTGTCCGCTTTCGTCAAAGTGGAACCCGCGCCCTATGACGTCGCGATTGTCGGGTTTGCGCTTGCGTTCGTCTGGATTCACGGCCTGCGCCTTTTCCAAGGCGCCGAATTGATTGGTTGGTGCGCCGCCATTTTTCTGGTGCTTCAGATACCAGGGTTTGCCATCGCTGAAGACCTTGATCGTGCGCTGCTATACGCCCTCATCACTTCCTACCTCGCGGTAACGGCGCTTCTACTGGCGGCGTTCATTGACCGTGTCGGCATAGACGCGCTTTTCTACGCGGGGTTCGGCTACTCAATCGGCATCGTCCTCACGTTCATTGCCTATGCGCTAGATCTGTTGGGTCTCGTGAGTTTTCGCGAGCTGATCTACTATAACGCACTCAGGGTCGAGGGGTTCTTCAAAGATCCAAATGTGTTGGGACCGGCGGCGATACCGGCCCTGATGCTTGCCGCACCGATTTCCAGGCAACTCATCTCCAAGGGGTTTTCTACTGCGTTTCGGATGGCTTTCTTCCTTACGACTACCGGAGCGTCCGCAGTCCTCGTTTATCTGTCGTATTCAAGAGGCGCCTGGTTGACGGCGGTGATCGCACTGATCGTGAGCGCGGCGATGACCACTCTCTTGCGACCCACCGTCGCCCGCGTTGCGGCAGTCGCGTGTGCCCTCATCGCATCCATGACGTTTGCAGCTTTCCCATCGCTAGCCGGGGCTGTTGCAAGCGTCGTGTCCTCCGATGAATTCTTGCTTGAGCGAATTGGCGGCGGCGGGTTGCAACGCTACGACGACGACCGACTGGAAATGCAGTCGGCGCTAATCGACAAAGCGTCCGAAAACCCCATGGGCTATGGTCCGGGGCAAACCGAACTGTTCGCGTCGGAGTTACACAGCACGGTCCTAGGATCGAACGCGTCGCACAATTCGTATCTGCGCGTTTTGTTCGAAAACGGGGTGGCAGGCCTTCTAACCTACCTAGTAATTCTCGTTGCCACCTTGGTTTTCGGCTTTGTCGCCAGCCGCAATCGATCGGTCGTCGGGGCTTATGCGCGACCTTTGTTTGGAAGTTTCGTCGGCGTGCTTGTTTCAGGCCTGGCAGTCGACACTTTGCATTGGCGACACTTTTGGATCGTCACCGCCTTAGTGTGGGGCGCGTACGCCCTTGATCGCCGAGCCCGCAGAGACACCCCCCTTTAAGGCTTACGCTGCGCGAGCGCGCGATTCCGGCAGCAAGTTTCTGACCGGTTGCGCCCTTCCTGCGTTCATCAACTCTGCGAGCCAAGTTGCGGCCACGCTCGCATCGAAATTGACGCGAGCATGAACCTCTCCTCTTGCCGCCATCGCCATGATCGACACCCGATTGGCCGCGAACCAGCGCATGGCCGCTGCCAGCAGATTCGGGTTTTTGACGGGAACAATCAGCCCGGTCTCGCCGTGGTTGACCGCACTACGGCACCCCGGCACGTCAGTTGTGAGACATGGTCTCCCCATCGCCATCGCTTCCATGATCGTTCTTGGGAAGCCTTCGCGGTAGCTCGGCAGCACGAAGACATGGCTTTGTCGCAACCACGGGCGGACGTCGGCGACTTCGCCTGCGTAGGTAAGGAGGCCTTCGGCAACCCACGCATCAATTTCGCGGCGCGAAACCGAAGCTGGGTTGTCGTCGGTGCCGCCGACGAGGAGGAAGCGGACGCTTGGGTCGGACGCTTTCACTTGCCGCGCGGCTTCGACGAAATCGACGACGCCCTTGTCGCGCAGCAAGCGGCTGATCATAACGAATGTGATCGGCCCCTCGGGTAGAGGCTCCGGGCGGTAGTCCGCAAGGTTCACACCGATGCCGGGGAGCAGATGGATACGCTCCGTGCGGCCGCGTAGGAAGTTTTCGGCGAAGAAGTCGCGGTCGTCTTTGTTCAAGACGACGAGCGCGTCGGCGAACGTGCACGGGATGCGATAGAGCAAGTTCGATAGTACGCGCGCCAGACGGCGCTTCAGTTCTTTGCCGGGCGTGTAGGCATACCCTAAACCTTCGACCATCGCGATCCGGCGCTTCACACCGCCAAGCCACGCAGCGAGCGTTCCGTACACCATCGGCTTGATGTTGTAGGTGAGAACCGTATCGGGCCGTTCGCGCGCGACGATGCGCCAGAGCGACCACAGCGCTTGCAGATCGCGTAGCGGGTTCATGCCGGCGCGATCGAGCGGGGCTGCGATCAGGCGCGCGAGGCCGAGCCTCTTGAGCGCGCGTTCCGTTACGGCGTCCGCCTGCGGGGCGACGGCTACGACCTCTTGCCCTTGGGCAGTCAGCTCCGCGATCAGCGCGCCACGGAAGCGAAGCATTGCCTTCGGGCAGGCTCCTATCAACATCGCCTTGGCCGTGCCGGTGATTTCGAGCGCCTCGTCCAGCGCCAGCAAATCGGTCGCGCTTTCCATTCGTCGTCCTGCAAGTTCGAATCGGTGGTCGACCGAGCTTAAGCGCGCCTTGGAAACAGCGCTTGCAGCCGCACGTTGAGCAGCGGGATTTCAACGGGGATTTTTTTGGACTTCAGCGGTCGCCACGGCCCGCAAACACGATCCGCGGCGTGAGCAACAGCACCAGCACGTCGAGGATCAGCGAGTAGTTCTTCACGTAGTAAAGGTCGTGGGCGAGTTTGATCTTCGCGTCCTCGTGCGTCGCGACATAGGAGAAGCGCACCTGGGCCCAACCGGTGACGCCGGGTTTGACCAGGTGGCGCAGCTGGTAGAGCGGGTTCGGTTTCGACCAGTCGATGACGTTTTCGGGCGTCGTCGGGCGCGGGCCGACCAAGCTCATCTCCCCTTTCAGCACGTTGATGAGCTGCGGAATTTCGTCAAGCTTCGTGCGGCGGATGAAACGGCCCACGACGGTGACGCGCGGGTCGCCGATTTCGGTCAGCTGTGAGCCCAACTTCTCCGCGTCGATCACCATCGAGCGGAACTTGAGGATGTAGAAGATGCGACCGTTCAGGCCGACGCGGCGCTGTTGATAGAACACCGGACCGCGGTCTTCGAGCCAGATCGCGAGACCGGTGAGGAGGGCGAGCGGCAGTGTCGCGAGCAGAAGCGCCGAGGCCACGAACCAGTCGAACAGACGCTTGATCGCGATGCGCAGCTGGTTCCAGTTGGACGACGAGGCCATGATGATGTCGTAGGCGGCGCTTTCGTCGGTCAGCGCTTCGCCGAATTCGCTTTCGAGGAACGCTTCCGGCGTTTGGATCACGACGCCCGCGTCGCGCGCGGCGAGCAGCAGGGTCCAGTCGGGGACGTGGGCGCTGGACGCGCGGTCGAGCACCAGTTGCTCGAACGGAGCTTTCATGGGGGTTGGTGGTTGAGGGGATGGGGGTTGGGGTTGGTCCTTGCCCTGCCCTGCGGCTTCGGGTTCGCTGAGTGCGGCGGTGAGTTCGTCGCCGGTGAGGCGCGTGAACGTCGCTTGGTGCGTCGTTTGGGCGAGGCGGTGATGCGCGAGGCTTTCGTACGTCGCGTCGTCGGCCATCACGGCGATCGTGCGCCCCTGGGCCGCGGCCTTCGCCAGGAAATAGTGCGCGGGCATCAGGATGACGGCGGCGATCAAATCCACCGCGATGAAGATCAGCACGATCGAAATCGGGATGCGCGTGCCCGGCTGAAAATAGAACAGGAAGATCATGCCGAAGAAGAACAGCGTCGCCGCCGTCACGTGCAGCTGCAGGT
>JBKJZU010000332.1:0-13758 GCA_046715015.1 Micropepsaceae bacterium | reverse complement strand
CGGTACGGGATCGCGCGTTCGCTATTGATGCAAATAAAACGTACGGCCGCAGGCACGTGCGAGGGGGAGTAAACGAGTCCAATGATCCGGTTTCTTGAGACGATCTTCTTCCGCGGTCGCGTGCTTGTCTTGGCGATCATCGCCATCATCACGATTGTGCTCGGTTACGAAGCGACGAAGCTGCGCATGGACGCCGGCTTCTACAAGGGCTTGCCGGTCGGTCACCCGTACATCGAAACGTTCCTTGAGTACCAAGACCGTTTGTTCGGGGCGAACCGCGTCATCATCGTCGTCGAAAACACGAAAGGCGACATCTGGAACAAGCAGTTTCTCCAAACACTGAACGACGTAACCCAAGACGTCTTCTACCTCCCCGGCGTCGACCGCCGCACGGTGACCAGCCTCTGGACGCCGAATACGCGCATTCTCGAAATCACCGAAGACGGCATCTCCGCTCGCGACGTGATCCCCGGCAAGATCACGCCGGAAGAAATGGAAGGCGTCGCGATCAAGCAGCTGAAGAACGACGTTCTGAAGGGCAATCTCGTCGGCCGCCTCGTTTCGAACGACTTCACGGCCTCGCTGATCGTCGCCGAACTCCTTGAGTACGACCCGGGCACCCAAAAGCGGCTGGACTACATCGATCTCGGCACCCAACTAGAAGAGAAAATCCGAAACAAGTTCGAGAAGGGCGATCTCAAGATTCGAATAATTGGCTTCGCCAAGAGTATTTCGGACATCGCAAAGGGCGGTCTAGAGGCGACGCCGATCTTCTTCGGCGGCGCGTTCTTGCTGACGGTCTTTGCCGTGTATTTCTATTGCCGAAATTGGCCGCTTACCTGGCTGACCGTCGGATGCTCGCTGACCACCGTCGTCTGGCAGTTCGGCCTGCTTGAGATCATGGGCTTCGGCCTCGACCCGCTGGCGATCTTGGTGCCGTTTCTGGTGTTTGCAATCGGTACCAGTCACGGCGTCCAGCAGCTCAACATGATAACGTCGGAGCTGTCGTACGGAACGTCACCAGAGGCCGCTGCGCGATCGAGCTTCCGCGGTTTGCTTGTTCCGGGCTCGCTGTCGCTGATCACCGCCGTCGTTGGCTTTGCGGCGCTCTACGTCGTGCCGATTCCGCAGATTCAAGAACTGGCCATCACCGCCTCGATCGGTACGGGCCTGAAACTGATTTCGAACCTCGTCATGCTGCCCGTGATCTCATCGTATTTCACGTACGATGACGGCTATCGCGAACGCATTTCGCGCGCGCGCGCCTCGCGCCTCGGTTTCATGAAGATCATGGGCGTTTTCGGCACGCCTGCGGTGGCGTTCCCGCTGACGTTCACCTTCCTGGTCCTTTTCGGCGCCGCCGTCTGGTACAGCAAGGACCGTCACGTCGGCGACTTGCACGCCGGTTCGCCGGAACTTCGGCCCGACTCGCGCTACAACGTCGATGCGCAGACGATCTCGAAGAAATTCTCGGTCGGCCTCGATCTCTTGACGATCGTCGTCGAAACACCGCCACAGGCTTGCGTCAACTACGCCTCGATGAACTATCTGAACGAGTTCAGCTGGTACATGCGCAACGTCGAAGGCGTCCGCGAAGTGCAAAGCTCGCCGTTCACGGCAAAGCAAATCGCGGCTGGTTGGAACGAGGGAAACTTAAAATGGAAGGCGCTGCCGCGCAATCAGTACGCGTTGGTGCAGGCCGTAGGTCCCATCCCTTCGTCGTCCGGCTTGATCGACGTCGATTGTACGCTACTGCCGCTCCAGGTTTTCTTGACCGACGGTAAGGCGAAGACGATCCATCACGTCGTCGACGCGGTGAAGGAGTGGATGAAGGAACGCGGCTTCCCGCTGATCCTGTCCGCCGGCCGCAACAACGGCGACCGCGTCATGCCGCCGGAGTTCTTGGCCGACGGCAAGCCGCGCCGCGAGCCGTCGAAGCCGACGTCGAGCTGGACGCTGGACCGCGGCGAAGCGGTGGGTCTCACCTACAGCTCGCCCGATCAGCTGAAGGACCAGACGCAGCTCTTCACGGTGAAAGGCTACGAGCCGCCGCCCGACAAGATCGAGTATCTGGGCCTCGTCGGCAAACCTGTCCCCGGCGCCGAAGGCACGATCGAAGTGAAGCCCGGTCCAGACGGCAAGGCAAAGGTCGACCTAGCCTCGCTCATCGCCAAGCCGGAGTTCAAGAACGCGACGTTGTTCGTCGTGGACGGCGTGCCCGACTCCTTCACGATCCGCCTCGCCTCAGGCAACTCCGGCGTGACCGCGGCGGTGAACGAGACGATTGAGTGGTACGAGCAGCCCTCAACGCTGATCGTGTACGCGATGGTGTTGTTCTTGACCTACATCACCTACTTCGATTGGCGTGCGGCCGTCGGCTGTATGCTGCCGCTCTTGTTCTCGACGTTCTTCGGCTACTATTTCATGCTGATCTTGGACATCGGCTTGAAGGTATCGACGCTGCCGGTGATCGTGCTCGTGGTCGGTGTCGGTGTCGACTACGCCTACTACATATACAATCGACTGCAGTACCATTTGTCGCAAGGCAACAGCGTGACGGACTCGTACAGGGAAACGATCCTCGAGACCGGCAACGGCGTGTTCTTCACCGCGTTGAACTTCGCTCTCGGCGTCTCGACATGGTCGTTCTCGCCGCTGAAGTTCCAGGCCGATATGGGCATCCTCCTGACCTTCATGTTCTTCACGAACATGGTCATGGCGCTGACCGCCTTGCCGGGCATCGCGGTCGTGATCGACACGCTGTTCCCGCGCAAGAAGCTGCCCTACCCGGGTCCGGAACCGGGCGGCCACTGGCACTAACCATCGGTCGAAAATCCAAATCGAGGGGTCGGAACGCAAGTTCCGGCCCTTTGCCTTTGGGCCCGCGCATGCCAAATTTGCCGGCAGCCCCACGCCCCGCAGGAAAGACCGCCATGTTCGACAAGATCGTCGCCTACCTCGAGAAACGTATCGAAGACAACGCGATCAATCCCGACCCGTTTGAGCGCCGGCAGGTCGCCGTCGCGTCGCTTCTCATCGAAGCCTCGCGCCTCGACGGGCACTACGACCCGGTGGAGCAAGGCACCGTCGTGCGTCTTCTCAAGGAGACGCTCAAGCTTCCAGCCGACCAAGCCCGCGTGTTGTTATCGCTGGCGGAAGTCCGCCAAGCGAACACCTACGACGACTGGATCTTCTCGAACGCTGTCCGCAAGGGCTACTCGATGGACGAGCGCAAGGAGATCGTGAAGAACCTCTGGGAGGTGGCGCTGATCGACGGCCAACTCGACCGCATGGAAAACATCATGATCGATCGCGTCGCAACCGAACTGGGCCTAACCGTCGCGGAAACGACCGCAGCGAAGCAGGCGGCGCAAGCGAAGGCTGGCATCTAAACCCCGACGAACGTCGCGAACTCAGCCAACGGCGCGCGTTCGGTCTTCAGTGCGTTGATCGGGTGCGTGTCGTCCATGTACCCGATCCCCATGCCGCAAAAGAGCATGAGCTCCGGCGGGATCGAAAAGAACTCGCCCACCGTCTTGTACCAAATCGCCCACGCTTCTTGCGGGCACGTGTGTAACCCATGCTCGCGCGCCAGCAACATGATCGATTGCATGAACATGCCCAGATCGGCCCACTGGCCTTGCTGCATCTGCCGGTCGATCGCAAAGAAATATGCGGCCGGCGCACCGAAGAGTTCGAAGTTCCGTGCGAAGTTCAACAGGCGCCCGAACTTGTCCTCGCGCGGCACGTTGATCGTCGCATACATATCCTCGCCGCATTTGAAGCGCCGCGCCTTGTACGGCTCCTTAAGCTCCGGCGGATAGATGCTGTATTCGGTGCCTTCGCCGCGCGGGCTCGCCGCCATCTTCTCCTTGATGATCGCCTTGAAGCGAACCATCTCGTCGCCGCCCAACACCCACACGTGCCATGGCTGAAGATTTCCGCCCGACGGCGCGCGTTTCGCGGTCTCGAGTATCGTGCGCAGCACGTCGCCGGACACCGGCTTATTCAAAAACGCACGCGTGGTGATCCGCGAATTGATCGCGTCGGAGACTTTCATCGCAGACCTCGTGAAAAGCGATGCACGACACTATTCGCACGTTCCGCCGCCGTCGAGCATCACGCCAACCGCTACGGCTTGGCCGCTTAGACGTCGAGGTTCGCCACCGCCAGCGCATTTTCCTGAATGAACTCGCGCCGCGGATCGACGACATCGCCCATAAGCTTGGAGAAAATGTCGTCGGCCGTATCGCCGTGGTTGACGCGCACTTGCAGGAGCGAACGGGCATTGTCGTCGAGCGTCGTCTCCCAAAGCTGCTCCGGGTTCATTTCGCCGAGGCCTTTGTAACGCTGCAGAGTCAGCCCCTTCTGGCCCCAAGCCAGAATAGCGTCCACCAGTTCGCTCGGTCCCCGTACGGGACGCGTGTCGTCGCCGCGCGTGATCGTCGCCGCCTGCCCATAGACGGCGTGCAACTCCTTCGACCACTTGTCGAGGCGCCGCGCATCGGCCGAAGCGACGAGCACCGAATCCAGTACAACCTCTTCGTCCACACCGCGCACGCGCCGGCGCAACACGAGACCGTTGTGCCCGCCTTCGCCGGTCCAGCCCTGTTCCAACTCGTTCGCCACCATGTCGAGACGCTCTGCAACGGCCTTCGCAGCCGCAGTCGCCCGCACGGGATCCGACAGCGTATCGGCGTTGAGCGCGCCGACGATTGCCGCCTGCTCGACCGCGAACGCCGGATACTTCGCGGCAAGGTTTCCGACCGCACCCTTCGCGGTGCGCGCAAATTCTGCCATCGCCCCAAGGTCGGGCCCCGCCATTTGCTCGCCGTTCGCAAGCCGCAAGACCGCGTCGCGCACGCCTTCGGCCATCACGAAGATCTCGAACTCGCGCTGATCCTTCAAATAGCGCTCGGATTTGCCGCGCGTGACTTTGTAGAGCGGCGGCTGCGCGATATAGAGGTACCCGCGCTCGATCAACTCCGGCATCTGCCGGTAGAAAAATGTGAGTAGAAGCGTGCGGATATGCGCGCCGTCGACGTCGGCGTCGGTCATGATGATGATCTTGTGATAACGCAACTTGTCCGGTGCAAACTCCTCGCGCCCGATCCCGGCGCCGAGCGCCGTGATCAGGGTCGCGATCTCGCCCGACGACAGCATCTTGTCGAAGCGCGCGCGCTCCACGTTCAAGATTTTGCCGCGTAGCGGCAGCACCGCCTGATTCAAACGGTTACGCCCCTGCTTCGCCGACCCGCCCGCCGAGTCGCCTTCGACGATAAAGATTTCGGCCTTCGCAGGATCGCGCTCCTGACAGTCCGCAAGCTTGCCAGGCAAGCCACCGTCGAAACCGCTCTTCTTGCGCGTGAGTTCGCGTGCCTTACGCGCCGCTTCGCGTGCGGCTGCCGCCTCAACCACCTTGCCGACGACGGTCTTCGCTTCGTTCGGATGCTCCTCGAACCAAATGCCAAGCTGCTCGTTGACGACGCTTTCGACGACCGGCCGCACCTCCGACGAAACAAGCTTGTCTTTCGTCTGCGACGAGAACTTCGGATCGGGCACCTTGACCGACAACACGCAGGTCAGTCCCTCGCGGCAGTCGTCGCCGGTCAGCCCGACCTTCTCTTTCTTGGCCAGTCCGCTCTCGTTCGCGTAACCATTCACGACACGGGTCAGCGCGCCACGGAAGCCCGCCAAATGCGTGCCGCCGTCGCGCTGCGGAATGTTGTTCGTGAAGCACAGCATGTTCTCGTGGTAACTGTCGTTCCACCACATCGAAACTTCGACGGTGATCCCGTCCTTGTCGGTCTTGAACGTGATCGGCTTCGAAATCAGCGGCGTTTTCGTCCGATCGAGATAGCGCACGAACGCCTCGACACCACCGTCGTAGTGCAGCGTCACTTCCTTACGCTCAACGCCGCGCGTGTCCGCGAACTTGATCGTCACGCCGGAGTTCAAGAACGCGAGCTCGCGCAAGCGGTGCTCAAGCGTCGCGAAGTCGAACTCGGTCATCGTAAACGTCCCTGTCGACGGCAGAAACGTCACCTCCGTCCCGCGCTTGTCCTTGGTTTCGCCGACGACTTTGAGCGGCGCCTCGGGATCGCCGTGGCGGAAGCGCACGAAATGCTCTTTCCCGTCGCGCCAAATGCGCAGGTCCAGCCATTCCGACAGCGCGTTCACGACTGAGACGCCCACGCCGTGCAGACCGCCCGAAACCTTGTACGAATTCTGGTCGAACTTCCCGCCCGCGTGCAGCTGCGTCATGATCACTTCGGCCGCCGACACGCCCTCTTCCGCGTGAATATCGGTCGGAATACCGCGTCCGTTGTCATAGACCGTGCACGAACCGTCGGGGTTCAGGCAGACGTTTACTTCCGTCGCGTGACCGGCCAGCGCTTCGTCGATCGCGTTGTCGACGACCTCGTAGACCATGTGATGCAACCCGGACCCGTCGTCCGTGTCGCCGATATACATGCCCGGACGCTTGCGCACCGCGTCGAGGCCCTTCAGGACCTTGATCGAATCCGCGCCGTAGTCGTCGACGTCCTTCTTGTTTTTTTCTTTTTGCTTTTCCGCGTCTTTCTTCTTCTTGTTTTCGCGTTCTTGCTCGTTGCCGTCGTCAATCGTCGTCATGTCGGAATCCATCAATCATCTAATTCATCGGCCGGATTTGGCCTTCACCCACGCGCTTGAACTGCGCGCGAGCCTCTAGCGCCGCAAAGGCCGGCGCATCGGTGCCTGTCATCCAGGCTTGAACGTTCAGCGCGTCGATCTCGTCGAACAGCGCCCGCCTGCGCCCCTCGTCGAGATGCGCCGCAATCTCATCAAACAAAAGCACCGGCGCCTCAGGCGCTCCCGGTGCAGGCAACCCGGCGCTAGCCAACACTAGGCGGATCAACAGCGCCTTCTGCTCGCCGGTCGAACAGTCTGGCGCCGGCCGCCCCTTCTCGCGGTGCTTCACCACGAACTCGGTCAAGTGCGGTCCGACGCTCGTGCGCCGCGCGTCGGCATCGGCGCCCCGCGACTGCGCCAGCATGCCGGCGAACTGATCTTCGACGTCGACCGCTGCATGTTGTTCCAACAACGTCTCGACAGTCCCCGCCACCGCGACGTCCGCACGCGGAAACGCGGAAACTTGCTGCTCCTCCATCGCGCGCGCCAACCGTGCCAACCCTTCAAGCCGCGACACCGCAACGACGACGCCCGTCTCGGCAATCGTCCGCTCTAACGCCGATAGCCACGCGCTCTGCGCGCCCGCGCGCAACGCGCTCAGCCGCTCGCGCATGGCAATCTCATAGGCGCCCCAGCGCCGCGCATGCGCCGGATCGAAGCTCGCGATCAACCGGTCCAAGAACCGCCGCCGCTCCGACACACCGTCGATGAAGAGCCGGTCCATCGAAGGCGCCAGCCAAATCAAGCGCACGCGCTCCGCCAATGCCGCGGGGTTCGCGACCGGAACGCCGTCGACGCGCACCGCCCGCTTCGTCACCGCTTCCTCGCCACCGGGCAAGAACCCGACCCCAAGCTGCGTCTCGCCGGCAGGCGCCGTCAGCGTCGCCGAGACGGCCCAAGGCCGCGCAGTACTTTCACCGGGCGACGACCGTGCCATCTCGGCAAGCTTCGCGCCGCGCAAACCGCGCCCGGGCGACAGCGTGGACAACGCTTCCAGCACGTTCGTCTTGCCGGCCCCGTTCGGCCCGACGAGCACCACGTGCCCCGGCTCCACCTTCAGGTCCAGCATCCCGTACGAGCGGAAATTGGTGAGCATCAGGCGCGTGATCGCGACGCGCGCGCTCGCGCGAGGCGTCGCCTCTGCTCTGATCTCACCCAAACTCATGTCAGGCCTTACACCCGCATCGGCATCAAAACGTAGAGCGCCGCGTCGCCGTCGCTGTCGCGCACGAGCGTCGGCGACCCCGCGTCCGAGAACGCGAACACCGCCTTCGCCCCGTCGATCCGCTCCAAAATGTCCATGATGTAACGCGCGTTGAACCCGATCTCGATCGGCGAGTTTTTGTAATCGATCAAGAGTTCTTCGGTCGCCGTGCCCGCTTCGGGGCTGACGACGCTGAGCGTCAGCTTGCCCTTGTCGAGGTTCAGCTTCACCGCGCGCGACTTTTCGGTCGAAACCGTGGACACCCGGTCGACCGCCTCTTTCAACTCGTCGCAAACGACCTCGAGCATCTTGTCGTTGCCGGAGGGAATAACCCGCTGATACTCGGGGAACGTCCCGTCGATCAGCTTGGATGTCAGCGTCACGCTACCCAGCGAGAACTTGATCTTGGTCTCGGATACGGAAATCTCGACCGCATCCTCGATATCCTCAAGAAGTTTGCGCACTTCGTTGACGGTCTTTCGCGGCACGATGATGCCCGGAATTTCGACTGCACCCTTCGGCGCATTCAGCTCGAACCGCGCCAGCCGATGTCCATCGGTCGCCACCGCCCGCAAGAACGTCTTGTTCTTCTCAGGGTGAGCGTGAAGGTAAATGCCGTTCAGGTAGTACCGCGTCTCTTCCGTCGAAACGGCAAACCGCGTCTTGTCGATCAGTTCGCCCAAATCCTTCGACGCCAGCGAAAACTTGTGCGGCAGGTTCCCCGCCGCCATCGCCGGAAAATCTTCGCGCGGCAGCGCCTGCAGCTGAAATTTCGACCGGCCGGCCGACAGCGTCACGCGCCCGTCGTTCTCGCCGTATTGAAGTTCCACCTGCGAGCCGTCCGGCAGCTTGCGCACGATGTCGAACAGCGTGTGCGCCGACGCCGTCGTCGCGCCGCCGCGCACCACGTCCGCCGCCACCGTCTCGACGACCTCGATGTCGAGGTCGGTCGCCGTCAGCGACAGCTTCCCCTTCTCCGCGTGCAGTAAAACGTTCGAGAGGATTGGGATCGTGTTGCGCCGTTCGACGACGCTTTGTACGTGGGCCAACGCTTTGAGAAAGCTCGCCCGTTCGATGGTAATCCGCATGCGATTGTCCGGTTGGGTCTAAAAGGGGGTGTAAAGACAAAAGCGCCGCGCTAAATTCGGCGCGGCAACGCTTGCATCAATATAACGGCAGAAGGCGCCCCAAGGGAACTGAAATTCGCCCCGGGACGCCCTCTTTAAAGTATTGATCTAAAAGGGGAAATTACCCTCAAACTTGCGGCTGATCGCCGTCGGCTTGAGCTCCCGGCCGGATGGTACCCACAGACGCATCCGTGGGCCAATTCCGGATCGACAAACGCAGCTGTTCCACCTCGTCTGCAAAGCCCGGATCCATGGTGGTGAGACGCTGAATGGTCTCGACCGCGTGCATGACCGTGGTGTGATCGCGATTCCCGAACCTGCGTCCGATCTCCGGATACGACCGGGGCGTCAGCTTGCGCGCCAAGAACATAGCGATTTGCCTTGGCCGCACGATCGAACGCGAGCGGTTCGGCGACTCCAGATCCGCGGTCTTCAACGCGAAGTGCTCGGCGACTTTCTTTTTGATCTCGTCGATCGTCACCCGGCGATCGTAAGCGCGCAAGAAATCGGCAAGCCACTGATTGAGGTTCTCGATCGTGATCGGCCGGTTGCCTTCGCTCTGCATGACGACGCGGCTGAGTGCGCCCTCAAGCTCGCGCGTGTTCGTGTTGATACGCTGCGCCATGAAGTGGGCCGCCTGCGTGTTCAGCACGAAACCCGGACGCTCGCGCGCAATCACGCGCGCCTTCGCTTCAAGGATGGAAAGGCGAAGTTCGAAGTCGGTCGGTGCAATTTCGATCGAGGCACCCTTCAACAGACGCGACCTTGCACGGTCCGACAGCCCCTCGAACAGCGAGGGCGAACGGTCCGCGGAAACCACGATCTGCTTCTGATTGTCGGAAAGCCAGTCGAACGCAGCAAGCAATTCTTCCTGCGTGGCTTCCTTGCCCAAGATGAAGTGCAAGTCGTCGACAAGAAGCAGGTCGACGTTACGCACTTGGTTCTTGAACGACACGGTGTCGTTGGCCTTCAAGGCCGTCACGAACAAACGCATGAACGTTTCGGCCGTGATGAAGAGCACCCGCAAATTCGGATTGCGCTGCAGCTTCCGCCACGCAATCGCGTGCATCAAATGCGTCTTGCCCAGGCCCGTAGCCCCGAACAGGAACAGCGGATTTGCAATCGGCAGATCGGCATCGGCCGTACGCTTAGCCTCGTTGAACGCAATCTGGTTCGACTTGCCCGTGACGTAGGTCTCGAACGTAAACGTCTTGTTGAGCGGAATGGAACCGGTCACCAGCACCGGCTCGACCGGCGTCGCACCAAGACTGTCGATCGTCGTCGCACGCGCGCTCGCCGCTTGCGGCTGCACCGAACGGGGACGCGAATCCACCACGAAATCGACGTGCACGAACGACGCGTCCATTTCTTGGATCAGGGCCAGAATCCGATCGCCATGGCCTTCGACGACCTTGTCGCGGTCGAACCGGCTCGGGCACGCGATAACGACGCGATCGCCTTCAGCCGACAGCACGCGCAACGGCGCCACCCAATATTGATACCGCGCACCAAGTTCGATCTTCAGCCTTTCGCACACGCGCGGCCAGATCGCTTCGATTTTTTCACCGACGTTTTTTTCGCCGACATTTTTTGTTTCTTGAGAGGTCACTTTGTCTTGTCCCTTTTTTGCCTTGCCTACCCCAGAACCGTCCGCTTGCCTGTGATGTTTCACCTGAGCAAACGGCGGCTTACTGCACTAAAGGCACGTCCCATTGAGCAGCGACCCCCCGGACTTCGGACAGAATGAATCCGTCCGAGCTCAATGTCATCACTTAACTGGAACAGCGAAACGCAGAACGCGTCCGCCTTAACGCCCCAACACTATCCTCGCGCGACAACGGCCCTTTCGTGCCGCGCTAGGACTGCACCCACGGAAGGCCATCGGCCTTCCACCCATTCGTACCTCCACGGTGCCGTTCGGCGTCGACATCCCCTTCGAAACCGCCGGCCACGTTGAAGCACTTCGTAAAACCAAGCGCCGTCATGGCGATCGCTGCAGCTTTGCTGCGCGCGCCCGACCGGCACAGAAATGTGATCGGCGTCGATGTCGTGACGCCCTCGGCCTTCAGCCGCTCGGCAACCGCCTGATCGAACTCGGCATTCCGGCCCATGCCCGGAAACACCTGCCACTCGACCAGGATCGGTTTGCGCTGAAGGGAGTTGAGGTCGGGGACGCCCACAAAGGTCCACTCGGCCGCCGAGCGGACATCGACGAGTTGGGCCTTCGGATCGCTCTTCAAGAGCGCCAGGGCCTCCTTCGGCGTGATGTCTCCCGCGTAACCCATTCGTCCAGACGCTCTCCCAGCAAGCGGAATCCGGCCGCGTCCGCGGAAACCGCGGGCCAAAACGCCGAAAATTAAGAGGTTAAAAGACTAGACCCGAGGACCGGGCCAGTTGCTCTTAAGAAGTTGCGGCCCTTAGACCGCCTGCTCTACGACATGACGCTTGGTGCGCCTTATTCATTGTTTTCTTCATTGTCGTAGCCCCAATGCTCAACACCGCTTAACCATACAACAACCGTCTGAACGGTGAAAGTGGTCCAATGCGAGAACATGCACTTGGTGCGCATTAAAACACTTTCATGACGACCTAGTTCGCTGTCGCTCGCGTCAGATGCTCTGTGCACAACGTGCGCATGAAACGCGAGGTATTTCCTACGCTTTAGAAGCGCGGTGCTGAGCGGTCAATGTGGCAATTCAAGTGATAGTCCGTACACGGAATATTGCCTGCCGGCACGCGGCGCGGCAATCCGCGAAAGCGCACATTGTGCACAGCCAAACGCGCGGCGCGCGAAACCTTGGGACAAATAAAACCGAAATGGAGAACGCAGCGCCCTTTAACGACTCAAGGGCTGTGGGCGGGCCCGCCCGAACCTGACTCGGCCCAACCCTACTTGGAGAGCGCCTTCACGCGCTTCGTCAGACGCGACACTTTGCGCGCCGCTGCACGCTTATGAAGGATGCGCTTGTTGGCGCCGCGGATGATTTCCGGCTGGGCCACTTGGAGCGCCGCTTGGGCAGCCTTGGCGTCGCCCGAGGCAATCGCTTCCTCGACCTTGCGGATATGAGTGCGAACACGGCTCTTCCGCGCGGTATTCACGGCCTCGCGGCGCTTGCCTTTGCGCGCTGCTTTGGCTGCCGAGCGGATATTCGCCATGTGGATAATCCCTTGAAAGTCTTGCCCTGTTGCCCAGGGGCCGCGGGTTATAGACGGGGCTCCAAAGCACCGTCAACCCGAAAAGCCCGCGTCAATCCGTCAGCGATGCTCGAACTTCGGCTTTCGCTTTTCGACGAAAGCCGCCATGCCCTCTTTCTGGTCGGCCGTCGCGAACATGGAGTGGAAAAGCCGCCGCTCGAACCTGACGCCCTCGGCAAGTGTCGTTTCGTACGCGCGATTGACCGTCTCCTTCGTCATCATCGCAATCGGCAGCGACATGTCGGCGATCGTCTCGGCGACCTTCATCGCCTCATTCACGAGTTCCGTAACCGGAATCACCCTGCTGACGAGTCCGGAACGCTCGGCCTCCGCCGCATCCATCATTCGCCCGGTCAAACACATCTCCATCGCCTTCGATTTGCCGACGAAGCGTGTCAGCCGTTGCGTACCGCCCAATCCGGGCATGACGCCGAGCTTGATCTCCGGTTGGCCGAATTTCGCGTTGTCGCCGGCCAAGATGAAGTCGCACACCATCGCAAGTTCCGCGCCGCCGCCGAGCGCAAATCCCGCCACCGCCGCAATCATCGGCTTGCGGCACCGCGTGATCCGTTCCCATTTTCTTGTGAAAAAGTCCTCACCGAACGTGTCCGAATACGTCTTCGGCTGCATCTCCTTAATATCCGCGCCGGCAGCGAACGCCTTTTCCGACCCGGTAAGGACGATGCAGCGAACGCCTTTGTCCTCATCCGCCCGATCGAGCTCGATGCCCAACTCGTCGAGCAACTGCCCGTTCAGCGCATTCAGCGCCTGCGGCCGGTTCAGCGTAATCAACAACACCGCCCCGCGCGTCTCGGTCTTGATCGTCTCGTAGGTCATGGGAACACCACCAAAATTTCGCGAGCGGTTTAGCGCAAGCGCGAACGTGACGCCAGGACGCAAATGGCGTGCGAATACGGCTTGCAGCGCCCATCAAATCCGCGCTGAACTCCGGCCAAATGCTGGCACCGCAAGACATATACGACCCCGCGTTCGTCAAAGGCGTCTTCGATCGCTGCTCCGCCCGCTACATCGGCTTCAGCTATACCTTCTCGTTCGGCTTCACGGAACGCTGGCGCCGCCAATGCGTCGATGCGATGCCGGAGATACCCGCAAACGCAGAAGGCTACGATTTGATGGCGGGCACCGGCGAAGTCTGGCCGCATCTGTTGAGCCGGTTCCCGCAAACCCGCGCAATCACCGCCGTCGATATCTCGTCCGGTATGCACCAACGCGCGCTCGACAGGCTCCACCGCCACCGGGCGCACAAAATTGCATTCGTTGAAGACGACGTGCTCGCCAGCGCCTTGCCGTCCGGTAACGCCGACTTCGTGATCTCAACCTTTGGACTGAAGACGTTCAACGCGAGGCAGCACGCCCAACTCGCCCAGCTGATCGCGCGCATCCTCAGGCCCGGCGGTGTCTTCTCGCTGATTGAGGCGTCGGACCCAAAGGGCTGGTGGCTGCGCGACCTCTACCGCATCCACATGGACGTCGTTCTTCCGGTCGCCGAACGCACGCTGCTCAAAGGCGCGAACGATTTCGCCATGATCGGCCAGTACA
>JBKJZU010000331.1:0-2523 GCA_046715015.1 Micropepsaceae bacterium | reverse complement strand
GTGTGGCGTCAAAGGCGTGCTCCGCGCCAGGTGCACGTTCAGGACCGCCGTCGCAAATTCGTCACGGGCACTTCCCATCTGATGGGCGAAAGGTGGGAGGAACACAGTGACGAAGACCGTGTGGTCGAAGCCTTGGTATCGGTCGCGGGGGATTTGGGGCGCAATTTTGGGAGTTGCGGGGACCGCTTATGGATTGTGGGCGACGGTGTTGCCCTGCGGGTTCGAGCAGACGGCGCACAACTACGCCTCGGCGGCCGTGACGCTTTATGCCGCTTATCTCGCGTTTGTCGGCCGGCGCTCCGCGTCGCAGCCGGTGCACATTTTCTGGCGGCGTCAGGTGGCGGTGGAGGATTGAGATCAGGTTCGTCCGGTTTCAGTTCTGCTGCGGACGCACGTCGGACAAAATGTCCGCGGCAAATGTTCCACTAGCCTGCCCAATCGATTGCCATTATTTTGTCTGATATTTCAAACATTGGGAATCACTATGACTTCGTTCCGGCAGCAGCGGCTTGGAGCCACGTCTAGCGCTCGCGGGAGCTCAGATGCGTAACAATTTACGGCAAAGTTACGCCTTTGTTACGCCAGGAAGCGCTGAAGTCCGCCGTTGTTACGCTGTTACGGATTCGATTGCGTCCGATTTTGGCGAGCACGCTCTTCGGGGTGCGCTAGTCGCGCAGGAGGTCGTTGATGCTGGTCTTCGAGCGGGTGCGTTCGTCGACGGTTTTCACGATGACGGCGCAATAGAGGGACGGTTTGCCGGGGGCGCCGGGCAGGGTGCCGGCGACCACGACGGAATAGGGTGGCACGCGGCCTTGGTGGATTTGTCCGGTCGCACGGTCGACGATCTTGGTCGAGGCGCCGATGAAGACGCCCATGCCGATGACCGCGCCTTCGCCCACGATGACGCCTTCAGCGACTTCGCTGCGCGCGCCGACGAAGCAGTTGTCCTCGATGATGACGGGGTTGGCTTGCAGCGGCTCCAACACGCCGCCCAGACCCGTGCCGCCGGAAATGTGGCAGTTCTTGCCGACCTGTGCG
Source organism: Micropepsaceae bacterium (assembly GCA_046715015.1). Classification (GTDB taxonomy): domain Bacteria; phylum Pseudomonadota; class Alphaproteobacteria; order Micropepsales; family Micropepsaceae; genus SZUA-430. The sequence continues at coordinate 1,485 of JBKJZU010000331.1, read as the reverse complement.
CAAGAGCCGACCGTCGCCCACGTGTCGATCATCGTACCTTCGCCGACATTGGCGCCGACGTTGATGAAGCACGGCATCAGCACGGCGTTGCGCCCGATATGGGCGGAGTGGCGGACGATCGCGTTGGGCACGGCGCGGAAGCCTGCGCTGGCGAACTCTTCGACGGACCACTTCTCGAATTTCGATGGGACCTTGTCATACCAATGGGCGCCGCCGGGGCCGCCGGCGATCGGCGCCATCGGATTCAGGCGGAACGACAGAAGGACGGCCTTCTTGATCCATTGATGCGTGTGCCATTCGCCGCCGGTTTTCTCGGCCACGCGGAACTCGCCGCTATCGAGGGCGGCAAGCGTTTCTTCGATCGCTTTGCGCGCCGCGCCGTGGGTCGCGGGCGAGATCGTGTCGCGGGCTTCCCAAGCTTCGTCGATGGTGGCCTGCAGTTTCGTCCAGCTCATTTAGTTGGCCTTCAAGCGAATGGTGGTCAGGAACTTGGCGAGGTCGTCGGTGCGGAAATGAACGTGCGGTGCGTCGTCCGGGACTTCGCCCCAACCGCGCACTGCCGGGTCGGCGTGGCCGTCGGTCGCGCGCACGAGTACGGTCGTCATACCCAACGCGTGCGCCGGTGCCAAGTTGCGATCCAGATCTTCGAACATGGCGGCGCGTTTCGGGTCGATTTCGTGTTTCGTCACGAAGCGCTCAAAGGTCTCAAGTCTCGGCTTCGGGATGAAGTCGGCGTGGACGATGTCGAAGATGTCCTCGACGTGATCGCGAATGCCGATGCGGTCGAGCACCCGCTTGGCGTGAGCGACGGTGCCGTTCGTGAAGACCAACCGGCGGCCGGGCAGGCGTTGGAGCGCAGCGCCCAGCGCCTCGTTTAGCGGCACAACGGAGACGTCGATGTCATGCACGAAGTTCAGGAACTTATCGGGTGCGATACCGTTTACTTGCATGAGGCCCGAAAGCGTCGTGCCGTGTTCGCGGTAGTAGTGTTTCTGCAGGCGGTAGGCCTCATCGCCGTCGACCTGCAGCAGGTCACTGATGAAGGCCCGCATCTTCACGTCGATCTGGGCGAACAGATTGCAGGACGGCGGATAGAGCGTGTTGTCGAGGTCGAAGACCCAAACGTCGATGGCGCTGAAGTCGGGCGAGGTTTGGGTCATGTGCGGTGGCGGAATAGCGCGATCCCGCGCCTCATCGCAACCGATTGTTAACCACTTCGAGAAAAGCGGCCTTAAACGCCGCGGGCGTAGGCTTTGAACAGGTTGCAGGGTGGGTGTCGCCATGTTGAAACGGATGATGAGCGAAAAGGGTGCGCGCGAGGCGCGGCCCAGAAAGATGTCCTACGACGAGGCACGTGCTTCGCTCGAGCGGCATGCGCATAACGCACGTTTGTTCCTGGCGGCGCGCGCCGATGTCGAACCTGAAATCCTGTACCATCTCGCCAGCGACGAGACGGCGGATGTCCGCCGGCTGGTGGCCGCGAAT
>JBKJZU010000330.1:0-3196 GCA_046715015.1 Micropepsaceae bacterium | reverse complement strand
GGCTCGTTCCAGTCGAGGTCGGAGAGGTGGGCCATGCCGTCGATGTCGCCGTCGAGACCGATGAACAGACCGAATTCGGTGATGTTCTTGATCTCACCTTCGATTTGGCTGCCGACCGGATGCTTGTCGGAGAATGAAGCCCATGGGTTGTCCATCGTTTGCTTCAGGCCGAGGCTGATGCGGCGTTTGGCCGAATCCACTTCGAGCACCATCACTTCGACCTCTTGGCTGGTCGCGATGATCTTGCCCGGATGGACGTTCTTCTTGACCCACGACATTTCGCTGACGTGGACCAAGCCTTCGACGCCCGGCTCCAATTCGACGAACGCGCCGTAGTCGGTGATGTTCGTGACGCGGCCCTTGAATTTCGCGTTCATCGGGTACTTCGCGGCGACGCCTTCCCACGGATCGGCCTCGAGCTGCTTCATGCCCAGGCTGATGCGCTGCGTGTCCGGGTTCACTTTGATGACCTGGACCTTCACGTTCGCGCCGATCGAGAGAACTTCGCTCGGGTGGTTGACGCGGCGCCAGGCGATGTCGGTGACGTGCAACAGGCCGTCGACGCCGCCCAGATCAACGAACGCACCGTAGTCGGTGATGTTCTTGACCACGCCGTCGATGACTTGGCCTTCCTTGAGGTTGGCGACGAGTTCGTTGCGCTGTTCCGCACGGCTTTCTTCGAGGACGGCACGGCGCGAGACGACGATGTTGCCGCGACGCTTGTCCATCTTCAGGATGTGGAACGGCTCCTGCTTGTTCATGAGCGGGCCGGCATCGCGCACGGGGCGGATGTCGACTTGGCTGCCCGGCAAGAATGCGACGGCGCCGTCGAGGTCGACGGCGAAGCCGCCTTTGACGCGACCAAAGATGACGCCGGTCACGCGCTGCTTGTCTTCGAACGCGCGCTCAAGCTTCGTCCAGCTTTCTTCGCGGCGTGCTTTGTCTCGGCTGAGGATCGCTTCGCCCATCGCGTTTTCGACGCGATCGAGGAAGACTTCGACGCTGTCGCCAATGGCGATCTTCGGCGTCTGCCCTGCAAGGGCGAATTCTTTGAGGGCGATCTTACCTTCGGTCTTCAGACCGACGTCGATGATCGCGTAATCTTTTTCGATACCGATTACTTTGCCGGTGATGACGTTGCCTTCTTCGAGGGCATTCGTCTTGAAGCTCTCTTCGAGCAGCGCGGCAAAATCTTCGCGGGAGGGGGTAAAGGAATCTTGCGACGCGACGGTGCGCGCGACGGCAGTACGTGCCATTCTATCTCCAGGCTTTAGGCATGTGCCGAACGGGCCGAAGCCCGGCGGACTTGGCAACGCATCCGTGCGGGACCACGGCGCGATACCCGGTTGTTTCCAAAAACAAAAAAGCGCTTCGAAGGGCCCCAACCCCTCAAGCGCGAGCGTCACCCATCAGTGCGCAAGCCCGCGCGGACGATTTCCAAGGCCCGCGCGACGGCCGTTTCTATATCCAAATGGGTGGTGTCCAGCAAGTAAGCGTCGCCGGCTTGGCGCAGGGGTGCGACGGTCCGTCCTGAGTCCCGGGCGTCGCGGGTTTGAATGTCCGCCAAGACCTGCGGTTCCGTGCGGTTGGACCCTTGGGTCTTGAGTTCCAAAAACCGGCGTTTGGCGCGTGCTTCGGGGCTCGCCGTCACGAAGAGCTTCACGCTGGCGTCGGGGCAAATCACGGTTCCAATGTCGCGGCCGTCGAGCACGGCGCCTTTGCCGCCCGGAGGGTGGGCGGCAAAGTTGCGCTGGAAGTCGAGCAGGGCATCGCGCACCGCTTGGATGGCGGCAACCTTCGAAGCGGCGCCGCCCGTGCGGTCGGTTCTGAGTTCGGGATCTTCGAGCAGCGAGAGATCGAGTGCCTCGACGGCGCGTTGTGCGGCTGCGGGATCGGCTGGGTCTTCGCCGCGCTTTAGGACTGCCAGACCCACAGCGCGATAGAGGCGGCCGGTGTCGAGATGCGCGAAGCCGAGTTCTTGCGCGATGCGGCGCGCGAGCGTGCCCTTGCCCGAGGCTGCGGGTCCGTCAATGGCGATGACGGGAAGGGCGGTCATGCGTTGGGCCAACGGAACGTGGCACCCAATTTTTCCAACATTGGGACGAAGTCGGGAAAGCTTGTTGCGACGAAGCTGGTGTCATCGACGGTGATGGGATCCTTCGCGGCGAGGCCCGCAATCAGGAACGACATCGCGATGCGGTGGTCCATGTGCGTTTCCACGCGACCGCCGCCCGGCATCGTGCCGCCTTCGACCGCGAGCCAGTCGTCGCCGAGTTCGACCTTCACGCCACACGCTTTGAGGCCGTTCGCGATCGCGGCGAGGCGGTCGCTCTCTTTGACGCGAAGTTCGGCAAGGCCCGTCATGCGGGTGCGGCCCGACGCGAACGCGGCAGCGACGGCCAAGATCGGGTACTCGTCGATCATCGAAGGCGCGATTTCGGGTTCGATGTCGATGCCTTTGAGGGTGCTTGCCTTCATGACGAGATCGCCGATCGTCTCGCCGCTTTCGAGTCGTTCGTTTTCAATCGCGATGTTTGCACCCATGCGCTTCAGCACGGTGAAGAGCCCGGTGCGCGTCGGGTTCAGCATCACGCCGTCGATGCGTAGTTCCGAGCCGGGTATGAGCAACGCCGCCACGAGCGGGAACGCGGCCGATGACGGATCGGCGGGCACGCGAACGGGCGCTGCTTTCAACTCCGGTTGGCCGACCAGCGTGATTGCGGTGCCATGCGTAGTGTGTTCGCGACGGATCGTGGCACCGAAGTGGGTCAGCATGCGTTCGGTGTGATCGCGCGTCGCATCGGATTCGATGACGGTGGTTTCGCCCGGTGCGTTCAGGCCTGCGAGCAGCACCGCCGACTTCACCTGCGCCGAAGCGACCGGCAACCGGTATGTCACCGGCATCGGTTCGCGCGCGCCCTTCAGCGTGATCGGCAGGCGGCCGCCTTCGCGCGATGTCGCCTCGGTTCCGAAAAGGGCGAGCGGGTCCAAGACTCGCTTCATCGGCCTGCGGCGGAGCGACGCGTCGCCGGTGAACGTCGCGGTGATCGGGCTCGTCGCGACAGCGCCCATCATGAGGCGCACGCCGGTGCCGGAATTGCCGTGATCGAGGACAGTCGAAGGCTCTGCAAAGCCGCCAACGCCGAAGCCGTGGACGTGACAGCGGTCGCCCTTCTTCGTCACATCGGCACCCAGT
>JBKJZU010000329.1:0-18940 GCA_046715015.1 Micropepsaceae bacterium | reverse complement strand
AGCATCGCAAGCCCGTGCTCGGCCAGCACCTTCAGCAGTGATTCCTTGCTCGGGAAGTGCCGGTAGACCGCCGTCGCGCTCACCCCGACATTGCGGGCGACCTCGCGCAGGGACAGGTGCTCGAAATCCTGCTTTTCCAGCAATTTTAGGGCCTCGGCGACGAGCGCCGACTGCAAATCCCCATGGTGGTAGTTCTGCTTGGCTTTTTTCATGTTGACACTGTTATCATTGTTCGCCATGTTAGCACTGTAAACATGAAGAAGCCGTTGTCAAAGGAGATGCTGCCCGTGGCCAGCCAAATCGAAACCATGATCCGCTCCACCGTGACGAAAGCGGTGCAAACCGTCGCCGACTTCAACCGCGACCGCATGAAGACGGCTGAGGAGCATCCGTACCTCACTGGCGTTCATCAGCCGATGAAAGACGAGCGCACGCTCACCGGTCTGAAAGTGACCGGCACGATCCCGACGGAACTCGACGGCCGCTACATCCGCATCGGACCGAACCCGGCCACGCCGCCGAACGCCGCGTCGTACCATTGGTTCATGGGCGACGGCATGATCCACGGCGTTCGCCTGAAAAACGGCAAAGCCGAATCGTATCGCAACCGCTGGATCAGAAGCACGGCGGTCAGCAAGGCGCTCGGCGAGCCGGAAGCGCCGGGACCGCGCCACACGTTCGACACCGTGAACACGAACATCGTCCCGCACGCCGGCCAGACTTGGGCGGTGGTGGAGGCGGGCGGCTATCCGGTCCGCGTCGGCCCCGACCTTGAAACGATCGCGCACGACCCCTTCGGCGGTTCGCTGAAGGGCAGCTTCACCGCCCATCCGCATCTCGATCCCGACACGGGCGAACTGCACGCCATCTGTTACGAAGGCCCGTCGTTGGACACCATCCGCCACGTCGTCGTCGACAAGGCGGGCAAAGTCCGCCGCGAAGAACCGATTGCGGTGAAGCACGGGCCCATGATCCACGACTGCATGATCACGAAGAATTACGTGATCATCCTGGATCTGCCCGTGACGTTCTCGATGAAGCGCTTACTCTCGGGCTTCGGCTTTCCCTACGCCTGGAACGACAGCCACCAAGCGCGCGTCGGCTTGCTGCCCCGCGAAGGCAAGAGCGAAGACGTCATCTGGTGCAACGTCGACCCCTGCTACGTGTTCCATCCCGCGAACGGCTACGAAAAGCCGGACGGCAAGGTGATCCTCGACGTCTGCGCGCACGACAGCATGTTCGCCGAAAGCACGAAGGGTCCTGATTCCGCGCGCGTACCGTTCGAACGCTGGACGATCGACCCGGCAAGCAAGAGCGTCGCACGCAAAGTCATCGACCAGGAGTCGCAAGAATTCCCGCGGCCGAACGAAGCGCGCATCGGCAAGCCCTACCGCTACGCCTACACGGCGTCGCTCGCGAACGAGAACGCCTTCGTGGGCTTGGCCACGCGCCTCTTCAAGCACGATCTGGAAACGGGCACGCGTCAGGTCCACGACTTCGGCCCCGGACGCATGCCTGGCGAGTTCGTGTTCGTCGCCAAGGCGAACGCACGCGCTGAAGACGACGGCTGGCTGATGGGCTACGTCATCGATACGAAGGCCGAGACGACCGACCTCGTGATCCTCGATGCCGCGAACTTCGAGGCTGCCCCGCAAGCGGCGATCACGATCCCGCACCGCATCCCGCCCGGCTTCCACGGCAACTGGATGCCCGCATAACCGTAGCGAAAACTTGGGAGCGCTTGCCTTTGGCCAAGCGCTCCCGATAGCGTCGCGCGACGTCGCCATTCAACACCGGACCACCATGTCGCTTCCACCCGTCCTGCAGAATCGTCTTTCCATGCCCGTCGTCGGCGCGCCGTTGTTCATCGTCTCCGGCCCGGAACTCGTCATCGCGCAGTGCAAGGCGGGCATCGTGGGATCGTTCCCGGCGCTGAATGCGCGCCCGGCCGATATGCTCGACAAGTGGATCGAGCGCATCAAGAACGAACTCGACGACCACGAACAGCAGACGGGAAAGAAGGCAGCGCCCTTCGCGGTCAACCAAATCGTCCACGCCTCGAACGACCGCGTCGGCCACGACATGGCCGTCTGCGTGAAGCACAAAGTGCCGATCATCATCACCAGCTTGCGCGCTCCAGCCGAAATCGTGAAAGCCGCGCACGGCTACGGCGGCGTCGTTTTCCACGATGTCATCAACATCCGCCATGCCAAGAAGGCGGCGGAGGAAGGTGTCGACGGCTTGATCCTCGTGTGCGCCGGCGCCGGCGGTCACGCGGGCACCTTGTCGCCGTTCGCGCTCGTCCCCGAAGTGCGCTCCTGGTTCGACAAGACGATCCTGCTCTCAGGTTCGATTGCAAACGGCTCGAGCGTGCTCGCCGCTCAGGCGATGGGCGCGGACCTGGCCTATCTCGGCACGCGCTTCATCGCCACGACCGAAGCGAACGCCGACCCGCGTTACAAGAATATGTTGGTCGAAACGATGGCGAACGACATCGTCTACTCGAACCTCTTCACCGGCGTGCACGGCAACTACCTCGGCCCGTCGATCACGGCCGCTGGCCTCGACACCAGCGCGCTGCCCGAAGCCGACAAGTCGAAAATGAACTTCGGCTCTGGCGGCAACATGGAAAAGAAAGCCTGGAAAGACATCTGGGGCGCAGGGCAGGGTGTCGGCCAAATCCAGGACATCGTGCCCGTCGCCGACGTCGTGACCAAACTCAAACGCGAATACGACGAAGCGAAGCGCAAACTTGCGGCGTAAGTCTTAGTGCTTCGGCACTTGCGCGTGCGGCGCGTGCCAGCGGCGCAGCATTTCGACCGCGAGCAGCAGCAGCGACGAGAAGATGATGAGCAGCGTCGCGACGGCCAGGATCGTCGGGCTGATCTGCTCGCGGATGCCCGACCACATCTGACGCGGGATCGTGCGCTGGTCCGGTCCGCCCAAGAACAGCACGGTCACGACCTCGTCGAACGACGCCGCGAACGCGAACAACGCGCCCGAAATCATGCCGGGCGCCACCAGCGGCAGCGTCACGCGGAAGAACGCCGTGATCGGATCAGCGCCGAGGCTGCCCGCTGCCTTGATCAAATTGCGATCGAAGCCCGACAGCGTCGCCGTCATGGTGATGACGACGAACGGCACGCCGAGCGTCGTGTGCGCCAAGATGATGCCGAGATGCGATTGCGCCAAGCCCACGCTCGAATAGAAGAAATACATGCCCGCGGCGGCAATCACGATCGGCACGACCAGCGGCGAAATCAAAAGCGCCATGAAGAAGTCGCGGAACGGCATGTTCGAGCGCGCCAAACCCACGGCGGCCAGCGTTCCCAACACCGTCGCCAAAATCGTCGAGGCGAGCGCAATCACCAGGCTGTTGCCGATCGCTTCCAGCCACTGCGGGTTCTCAAGGATGTCACGATACCATCTGAGCGAAAACCCGTCGGGATCGAGCGTCAGCATCTTGGTCGTAAACGTGAAGTAGGGCTCCGCGTTGAACGACAGCGGCACGATCACGAGTAAAGGCGCCACAAGGAACGCGAGCACCAGGTACGCAAACCCGCGCGAAAAGAAGCGCTCAGCCTTGTCTTGGGGTGTTTGATGAAGCGGCTCGGCCATGACTATCCAAGCCTCAGCCGGTTGAGCCCGATCACGCGTGCGTAGACGATGTAGAGCACCATCACGATCGAAAGCAGAATGCCGCCCAACGCCGCCGCCAAGCCCCAATTCAGCGACGTCTGCATATGGAACTGGATCATGTTGGAGATCAGCTGCCCCGACCGCCCGCCGACCAGCGTCGGCGTGATGTAATAGCCGAGCGCCAGAATGAACACGAGCAGCCCGCCCGCCGCGGCGCCGGGCAGCGTCATCGGAAAATAGACGCGCCAGAACGCCGTCCAAGGCGTGGCCCCCAACGAAATCGCGGCCCGGGTCAGCGACGGCGGCACGGAAAGCATCACGCTATAGGCCGGCAAGATCATGAACGGCAGCAGGATATGCGTCATCGCAATCAGCGTGCCGTTCATATTATGCATGAGATCGAGCCGCGCGCCGTCGCCCCCGACGAACGCAAGCGCGTCGTTCAAGATGCCGTTCGTCTGCAACAGCGCGATCCACGACGTCGTGCGAACGAGCAACGATGTCCAAAACGGCAGCAGCACCAAGATGAGCAAAAGGTGGCGCGTGCGCTCTTCCTGCTGCGAAATGAAATAGGCGAGTGGATAGCCGAGAGCGAAGCAGAGCGCCGTCACCAGGAACGCCACCCAAAGTGTGCGCTCGAACAGCATGACGTAGACTTGTTCTTCCTCTGCGCGCGGAACCCGTGTCCCGTCCGCTTTGCGCGTTTGGTCGAAGGCCGCGATGTAATAGCCGGACGTGTGCATCGCGCTGGCGTGGCGCAGCGCGCCCCAAACCTCCGGATCGCTCCAACGCAGATCGACCGCGTTGAACGCTTGCGCGTAGGGCGGCTCGAACGTCCCTGCCACTTTCGCGGTTTTCATCAACAGCGAGCGCATGCCCGGTCGTTCGAAGTTGAGTCGCGTGGCGATTTTGCCGATCGTGCCGGCGCGCTGCGCTTGCGCCAGATCGTCGGCAAGAGCTGCGATCGCGCTGAACGGCGGCCGCCCCTTGCCGTTCCAGGACCGCAACGCCACCGCCGACCGCGGCAGATTGTCGACGATCGTCGCATCTTCGATGCTGCGGTTCAGCATGTTGAAGATCGGCAGGAAGAACGTGACCGTGAGGAAGGCGAGCAGCGGCAGCACGAGAAGGAATGTCCCTCGCCGCGCTCCTTTGCCGGAGCGCTTGAACTGCTCCGCCAAGCTCATCGTCTCACTCGCCACAACCTCTCCCCATCCCCCAGCGCAACGGCCCCTATTTGGCGAGCCACGCGCTCCAACGTTGATTCAGCTCTTCCTGATGGTCCGCCCACCACAGGAAATCGATCTGCAGCGCGTTGGTCGAATTTTCCGGTGCGTTCGGCATGTGCACCTTCATGTCGACGTCGGGCTTCGAATGATACGTACCGACGAGCGGCAGCGACGACCGGCGCGCCGGGCCGTAGGCGATCCATTGCGCCTGATCGGCAAGACGCTGCGTGTCGGTCGCGAACGCGACGAACTGCAGTGCGGCCTGAAGGTTCTTTGTCCCTTTCACGACGCTCAGGACGTCGAGCTCCTGGATCTGTCCGTCCCAAATGATCTTGAACGGTTTCCCTTCGCCGACCTGCGCGTCGAAGATGCGCCCGTTATAGGCCGTCGTCATCGTCACCTGACCGTCGGCCAAAAGCTGCGGCGGCTGCGAACCTGGCTCCCACCAAATGACGCTGTCCTTGATCGTGTCCAGCTTCTTGAATGCGCGATCCACGCCTTCCTTCGTCGCCAGCGTCTCGTACACCTTCTCCGGCGGCACGCCGTCGGCGCGCAACGCAAGTTCCAGATTGATCTTCGGGCTCGTCTTGCGCAGGCCGCGCTTGCCGGGGAACGTCTTCAGGTCGAAGAAGTCGGCGAGCTTCGACGGCTTCTTCGTTTCGAACTTCGTGTCGTCATAGGCGACCACGTGGCTGAACACGATCGTCGTCACGGCACACGGCGTGATCCCGTTCGGAATGAAGTCTTGCACGGCGGGCGTCCCGTCGGGCGCCGCCGGCAACACGCCGGCATCGATCTTCTCGAGCAGCCCTTCGTCGCACGCGCGCTGCGCGTCGGCGAGTTCCATGTCGACCACATCCCAGGTCACGTTCTTCGCTTCGACCTGCGCTTTGATCTCGGCGATCCCGCCGTTGTAGTCGATCGAGTTGATCTTCGCGGCGGTCTTGGCTGTGAAGGGCTTGTGATAGGCCTCGATCTGGCTCTTCGTGTAGGCACCGCCCCACGACACGACGACGAGCGACTTGCCGGCAAGCGAAGCGGCCGCACCCGGTGTGTCGCCAGCCGGCGCAGGCGGCGTCGAGCCGTCAGCCGCCGGCAACTGTAAATCGGTTAGTTCCTTGTCGAGTTCATTCACCGCCTTCTCGGACCCGCGCCCCAGCATGAAGAGCAGCACGCCCGCCAAGATGACGATGGCGGCGGCGGCGGCGATGATGATTCCGGTCGTACGGCCCATGGGTTTCTACCTTTGAAATCTCGTTGCTCTTTACCGTGTCATGGTCCGCAAAGCGCGGGCCACCCACGGCGTTTTCTTGATCACACTTCAGGATACGAACGCGCGCGCTGAGGCAGGCTCCCAAGACAAGGTGATGGCCACGCCCTTAGACGGGAAGTGCGCCCGCGCAGGCGCCTTGACGATGATCTCGTGCATGCCGGGTGCCGACAGCTTCACGCGCAAATGATCGCCGTGGAAGATCAGTTCCTCGATCATCGCGGGTACATGATTGCTGCCGTGCGGCGCATCCGACGAAATCAAAAGGTCCTCCGGCCGCACGCAAACGACGCCGGTCTGGCCCACCGCATGGCAATTGCCGTTCGTGGCTTTGACCCGCGTGCCGCCCATCAATTCCATCGTGCAAGTGTCGCCGTCGATGCGCAGCACCTTGCCGGGCAGCGCATTGTTCTCGCCGATAAAGCCCGCCACGAACGCATTCGCCGGATGATCGTAAATGTTCGTCGGGGTGTCGAGTTGCTGAATGATGCCTTCGTGGAACACCGCGATCCGGTCGGACAGCGTCAGCGCCTCGCCCTGATCGTGTGTCACGTAAACGACGGTCACGCCAAGCTCGCGATGCAGCCGCTTCAATTCGTACTGCATCTGCTCGCGCAAGTGCTTGTCGAGCGCACCCAGCGGTTCGTCCATCAGCACAAGCTCGGGATCGAACACGAGCGCGCGTGCAACCGCGACGCGCTGCTGCTGCCCGCCCGAAAGTTGATTGGGCTTGCGCTTGTCGAACCCGGAAAGCTCGACCATCGAAAGCGCCTTGGCGACGCGTTCCTTGATCTCAGTTCGCGCCGTCTTGCGAACCTCAAGCGGGAACGCAAGGTTCTCGGCCACCGTCATATGCGGGAATAGCGCATAGTTCTGAAACACGAAGCCGAGGCCGCGCTTGTGCGGTGGCATCGTGGTCAAGGACTCGCCGTTCAGCTGAATGTCGCCCGCAGTCGGCGTCTCGAAACCGGCGAGCATCATCAGCGTCGTGGTCTTGCCGGAGCCCGACGGCCCGAGCAGCGTCAAGAACTCGCCCTTGGCGATCTCGAGGTTCAATTCCTTTACGACGAGCGTGACGCCGTCGTATGTCTTTTTCACGCTGGCAAAGCGCACGAACGGCGCCGACCCCGCGGGCACGACCTCGACGCGCGTCGCTTGTTCTTCGACCGGCGCAGCCGGCGTGTCCTGCACGACCTCCGGCGCCCTGTCGCGCATGAGCGGCACGATCACCGGCCCGCGATCGGGCTCTGGAATCTCGACTTGCCGAACCTCGATCTCGGGTTCTGGAACCGGCACCTCTGCCACAGGCTCTGCGACCACCTCGGGCACCGGCTCGGGTTTCGCGGCCGCCTCGGCCTTCTTCTTGTCGCCGAACCCGAAAGAAGCGAGCAATGAATTGCGCCGCGGCGCCAGCGCCACGCCAACGCGCGGCGGCTCAGCCTCTTCCTCTTGTTCGTCGCTGTTCTGAGTTGGCTCTGATTGTGGTTGAGCCGCATCGGCGAGCGCGGGATCTGCTTCAGGCTGCTCGCCGTCAGTTGGAACGGATTCCGCCGCACCCTCCACGGCAGGTTCGCCGTCGGGGATACCAAGCAGTCTCGATCGAAGCGAAAAGCCCTTGCTCGGAGCCTTTCCAGGCGCGTCTTTTGTGTCAGCTGCCATGGATACGACGGACGATTGCCTCGTTTTCCCCTACCTTTTTCCCTACAGGCAGATGCCAATCCTAGGGAAGCCGGGGGTTAATTGAAAGAACATCCTACGCCTACGGCGTTCCGAGAAGCCCCTTCAACACGTCCATTGGGTCAGGCTTCTGCTTCGGGTCGTTTTTCTGCGGTTGTGCACCCTCTTGTTGTGGGTTTGGGGGCACAGTCTCGTCCGGTTGCTCTGCAGGCGGCGCGGATTCCGGTTCCTTTTGCGAATCTGGAGCGTTTTCGGGTGGCGCCGTTTGCGGCGTCTCGGCAGGCGGCTTCTTCTTGTTGCCGAACAGCTGATCGAGCCCCGTCTGGTTCTTGATCGCGTCGAGCGGGTCTTCGCCTTTGATGATCGAATCGATCGCCGTGTTCGCGATCCCCGACAAATCCGGCGTATAGGAAAGCCTCGCCCACGGTCCCTTGATCAAGAACGGAATGCCGATCCCGCGCAGATCGTTCTTGCCGCCTTGCCCCTCGCTTGAGCGCACCGCGCGCGGTTCCACGCGATAGTCGAGGCGTTGCCCGGCGACATCGACGGTACCGGCGCCCGAAAGCCGCACGAACGGGTTCAAAAGCCGAAGGTCGTCGTTACGCCCAACGCCGTTCTTGACGACGAGCGTCGCCGAAAATTCCGCAAAGTCCGTCCTCGCCGAGGTACCGATCGCCGAACCCGATAGCGCCGACTGAATCGTCCGTGCGATTTCCGCCAAATTGACGCCTTTGACGGCCCCGTCCTCGAGCTTCATCTGCACGCTGCCGTCCAAACCGTTCATCAGCGCTCGCTGCGACCGGCCCGCGGCCGCAAGTTTCAGCGTGATATTGCCGGTGCCGCTCAACCGGTTGAACCCGGCCGCGTCGGTGAGCAGCGGCTCAGCCTTGATACCGCTCAGTGCAACGTCGATCCCGATCTCGGGAGCCGCGCCCGCACCGTTCAGCGTCACGACGCCTTTTCCGTTGCCGCCATAGAGCGCTATCTGTTTCAAGTTCGCGCTGAGCTTGCCACCCGCAAGCGCGAAGTCGAGCGCGCTCCGCCCAATCTTCAACCCGCCCACGTTCAAAGCATCGACGGCGAACGCCAGATCTGCATCGATCGCTCTGAGCGCCGAAGCGTCGATCGCGTCGTCGCTCCAGGGCGCGATCGTGCCGCCGGCCGACTTCGACCCGCCACCACCGCCCAAATACGGATTGAGGTCCAACCGGTCGAGCGAAAGGCTCGCCTTCGCATGCGTCCGCGCGCCGGTCGTCAGCGTGAGGTCGCCCGACCCGTTCATCCCGTCGAGCGCGATTTTGACGTTGTCGAACACGATCCGCGACGGCGCCGACGTCAGCGAACCGCTGATAGCGAGCGCGCCAAACCCGTTGTCGCCGGGCAGCGCGATGCCGGCCCGCGCCGCCAGCTGTCGCGCCGAGGTCGAACGCAAATCGACCTTGCCCGCGACCTTTCGGCTTTCCGTCTCGAACACGCCGGTGAAGTTCGCGCTCAGCACGCCGCCGTCGACGGTGAGTTTCGCGTCGTTGAACGCCATGCGCCCCGGCGACGAACGGAGCGCGCCGGTGACCGTCATCGGCCCGAACCCGCTCACGCCCGGCAGCTGAAAGCCGGTGCGCGCCGCAAGTTCGCGCGCGGAACTCGAGGTGAGATCGACGTCGCCTGCGATTGTGCTTGTCGCCGTCTCCAACGTGCCGGTGAACGACGTGCGCAGAATGTTGCCGTCGACCGACAGCTTCGCGTCTTTGAACGCCACGCGGCCGGACGCTGTGCTGATTGAGCCGGTCAGCGTCATCGGCCCAAGACCGCTGGTCCCCGGCAACGAAGCGCCAACCTGCGCCGCAAGTTTGCGCGCCGAGCTCGACCGCATGTCGAGCGAGCCCGCAAGCGTGCCGCTAGCCGTATCGAGGATGCCGGTGAAGCCGGCGCGAAGCACATCGCCGTCAACCGTGAATTTCGCGTCGTTGAACGCAATCTGTCCCGACGTGATGTTAAGCGCGCCGGTCAGAGTTGCGGGCCCGAACCCGCTGCTGCCCGGCAACGCAAACCCCGCGCGCTTCGCGATTTCGCGCGCCGAAGCCGCGCGCGCATTGACGATGCCCGCGATCTTGCTGTCGCGCGTATCGACCGTGCCCGTGATCGTGCCTTCAAGCGCCTCGCCGTCCGCCGAGAACTTCGCGTCTTTAAGCGCAATCAAATCCGGCCGGATCGTCACTGCGCCGGCAACTTTTATTGCGCCGAACCGGTCCGCGTCCGGTGCGTTGGCGCCGACCCATGCTGCAAGCCGCTTCACCGAGGCCGTGCTGAAATCGACCGCGCCCGCCGCGACGTTCGCCGCCGCGTCGAGCTGACCGTCGAACGAGGCATCCAACACGTCGCCGCCGGCCTTCAGCTTGATGTTGCTCTTACCGCCGGTCGACAGCGCGCGCGGATCGGCGATCTCGGCGTCGACGTCGATCGTCTCTTTGTTCCAGGTCAGTGCGCCGTCGATCGTCATCGGCTGATCGAGCCCTGGCAGTTGCAACGCAACGTCGATGCCGTCGATCCGCTGATTGGTGCCCGTCCGCGCGTCGCGATAGGTCAGCACGCCGTCGACGATCCGCGCGTCGGCGAAACTGATGTCTGAACCGGATCCCTTTGTGGTCGTACTCGGCTGCGCCGCGGTCCCCGCGCCCTCGAACACCCAGTTGCCGCGACCCTGCGCGTCGATCTCCAAGTGGATGACCGGCTTGACGAAGCGAACCTCCGTCACCTTCAACGATCCGCCGAGAAGCGGAAACAGCTCTGCGCCGACGACCATCGTATCCATCGTCGCCATTTGCGCTTCTGAGGCGCCGGCCGCGTTCGCCAGACTGACTTTCTCGACCTTCACACCGAACGCCGGCCAGAATGAGAGCGCCAGATCGCCGTCGATCTTGAGATCGCGCCCGGTGGCAAGGCGCACCTGCTCGATGATCTGTTCTTTGTAGACGCTGACCGGAATCAAGAACGGCAGCGCAACCAACGCCAAGATCAGAACGGCCGGCACCAGCAACGCCCAGCGCCACACCCGCCACGACAGGTTCGGCAGCCACGCGGCCAAGGCACGCCAAGACACGTGGGGCCGCCACGCGGCCCAAGCGCGCCAATCCAACAACTTTGCGAGCGACTCTCGGTTCATGCGCAATAACCTAGGCGCAAGACGTGGCAGAATCACGGTCCCCGGATGGCGGATTCCTGCCCGTTGCCACAAGGGCGCGCCATGTCCGCAAAGTCTCCGCCAGTGCCCGCGCGTCGTTGAGGGCGAGGTTGCGGATGCGCAGGCCGCCCGTTGGCGCCCCGGCACTATCGACCGCGATGGTCGCCAGCTTTAGCCGCCGCTGCAAAGGCCCAGTGCTGAGCGAAACTGACTGGATGCTGGCAAGCGGCATCAGCCAGTGATCCTGTCTGAACCAACCCTGGCGCACATGAAGCATGTTGCCCTGCAGTCGCCAGCCATGCGCCCGCGCCGCGATGACCTTCACGGTCCCCCACAATCCAGCGAACACCACCCCCCACCAAATTGGCGGCCAGACAAAGCCCGCGGCCAGCGCGATCAGCGCCAACGGCAGTGCCTCAATCTGCGCGTCATAGTAGCGATGAACGGGCGCAACCGGCTCGAACCGCTCCGGCGCGATCCGTTCGAACCCTCCACCAATTGCAAGCACGCGCTCCGCCTCGCTTGCATTCGCCAGTGGCGCAAGCTCCTGCACACCGCCGGACGAAGCGCCGCCCATCGTCTGCACGTCCACCCGGCACAAACCAAAACTACGCTTCAGCCAATCGGCGACGGTCCGCGCCGCCTGAACGCGGCGCAGCGGGATGGCGACTTCGCTGCGCGTCACCAAGCCACGCACGCGCCGCAGCGTTCGGCCCTCAAGCGACAGCGTGAAGCCGAAATTGCGCACGAACATCTCGATCACGCCCGCGACGGTGCCGAGCAACAGGAACAGAACAAGCGCCAGCAGGATCGTCACCGGGCTGACCATCCCCAATATCTCCTGCTGATGCACACCGATCCATTTTTCGACATCGTCCATCGACCAAGGCAGCAGATCCTTGAAATACTGAAGGGTGCCGACGATGACCGCGAGCCATACCACCGAGAAATTGAACAACCCGGCCTGAAGGAGTCGCGGCACAGTCATCTTGAACACCGGCGGCTCTGCGGCCTCCTCCTGTTGGGATGCCGTAAACACCACGCCCCGCCGCGCCCTGATCTCGTCGCGCAATGCCAGCGCATCGGCGAGCGCAATTGAATCGAGCAATCCCTCGTCATTTCCCGATCCGCCGGTTTCCAGCTTGACCTTGGCCAGGCCAAAAATCCGGGCGAGCGGACCGCGCTCGATCTCGACGTCCTGCACCCTGTCCCACGGAATGCTACGCCGGTTGCGCGCGAAGACGCCGCTCTCGATGTACATCTCGTTGGGCAGCAGCGTGTAGGTGAAGCGCCACCACGCCAAAACCTGGAACGCGAGAACTGCCGCCAGCAAGCCGCCGACCGCCAGCAGAAGCATGCCTAAGCCTTCGTCCCGCGCCACCGCGACCACGCCCACAATCGGCACCAACATCTCCGGCAATCGCTTGATGGATGTGACGATTGGGATAATCGGATGGAGGCGCCGGGATCGAGCTACATCGCTCATTCTTTGTCCGCCCGCACATGCAGGCGAATCTCGTCGCGCAATGCCTCGGCGGTAGCACGCGAAAGACCGGGCAGACGGATTTGGCTGTTGAGCGTGCCGGCCGTGTTCAAGACCAGTTGCCAAACCCCGCACATCCGCTCGATCGGCCCCTGCGCGATGTCAATGTGTTGCACCCGATGAAACGCGACCGACGTCTCGGCGTGCACGTAAACACCATGAGCGACATGCAACTCATCGTCCGTTTTCGCGTACCCCCAGCGCCGGAACCGACGCCCCGGAGTCACAAGGACATAGTAGAGCAGCAGCAGAGCGGCCGGCGCTGTAACCAGCCCCAGCGGTGTTTTCGCCTGCTCGACCAGCCCCACGTCGATACCGACGGCAATTGCGAGCCCGATCACGGCCGTGATGGCCGCACTGATCCGCATCACCTTCAATTGACCCGGTTCAAGCGGCGTCCAGGCGATAGCAGGGGCGGTCATGGCATGGCCGCGCGCGAAACACGGTTGCTCGTCCTGTTTTCAAACTTCATTTCTGGGTTCTGTTCCACGAACATCACTCGCGCAGAGACTGACGCCGAACGCCGGTCGGCGCCAAAACCACCCAACGAACAAAATGCCATATGGGAAGGGACTCCCTCAGTCGCCAATTCCTGCTAACTTATGCACCGATCCGGGTGGAATCACGGCCCGAACCGCCCCAACAGCCCCGTTAAGTTCTGAACAGCGTCCTGTTTGCTGCTTGTAACAGAACCTTGTTGCGATGGCGGTTGTGCGGTGAGGTGCTATAAGCCCGCGCGGCACGCATCCGGACCCTTCATGTCATCGCAATCCAAGACCAACGCGCTCGAAGCCGTCTGGCTTCCCTTCACTGCCAACCGTCAATTCAAGTCGGAACCGCGCCTGATCGCGCGCGGGACGGGGATGTTCTACTACGACCCGCAAGGGCGCGAACTTCTTGACGGTCTCGCAGGCCTCTGGTGCTCGCTCGCCGGTCACGGCCGCAGGGAAATCACGGCGGCCGTCACCGCGCAGATGCAGGAACTCGACTTCGCGCCGACGTTTCAGTTCGCACATCCTAAGGTGATTGAACTGGCGGGACGCCTGACCGCGCTCGCACCTGCGGGTCTCGACCGCGTCTTCTTCTGTAACTCGGGCTCCGAAGCTGCCGACACCGCGCTCAAGATCGCGCTCGCATACTGGCGCGCGAAGGGGCAGGCACAGCGCACCCATCTCGTCGGCCGTGTGCGCGGTTATCACGGCACGAACTTCGGCGGCATGTCGGTCGGCGGCATCGCGAACAACCGCAAGGCATTCGGCACGATGCTCTCGGCCGTCGATCATCTGCCCACGACTTACGATCGCGGAACCCAAGCGTTCTCGAAAGGCGATCCCGACCACGGTGCGCATTTCGCCGACGCGCTCGAAGAATTGGTGATGCTGCACGGCGACACGATCGCGGCGGTCATCGTCGAACCGATGGCGGGCTCGACCGGCGTGCTCCCGCCCCCGAAGGGCTACCTCCAACGCTTACGCCAAATCTGCGACAAGCACGACCTGCTGCTCATCTTCGACGAAGTGATCACGATGTTCGGCCGCATGGGCACGCCCACGGCCGCGGAGCGCTACGGTGTCACCCCCGACATGATCACGTTCGCCAAGGGGGTCACGAACGGCGTCATCCCGATGGGCGGCGTCATTGCGTCGAAGGCGATCTACGACGCGTTCGCGCAGAAGGACGACTGGCAAGTCGAATTCTTCCACGGCTACACCTATTCCGGACATCCCGTTGCGGCGGCGGCGGCACTCGCGACACTAAACATCTACCGCGATGAAAATCTGTTCGAACGCGGAAAGCTCATCGAACAGTGGCTTCAGGATGCAGTGCACAAATTGAAGGGCGCCCCGTTCGTCGCCGATATCCGCAATTCCGGCGCTGCGGCTGCCATCGACATCGAGCCCGCACCGGGAGCGCCCGGCAAGCGCGGGCACGAGGCGATCCGCCGCGCGTTCTTCGACGAAAATATTGTGCTGCGCGTGGGCGGCGACACGATTGCCTTAGGCCCCGCTCTCATAGCAGAACAGGACCACATCGAACGGCTGGTCGCGGGCGTCGAACGCGTTCTGCGCCGCCTCACATAAAGAAACGGAAGGGAACCTTCATGCTCGTCGGCGTTCCGAAGGAAGTCAAAGTCCACGAATACCGCGTCGGCCTCACGCCCTCGAGCGTGCGCGAACTGGTGGTGCACGGTCACAAGGTGGTGGTGCAAGCCTCAGCCGGTGCCGCGATCGGCCTCACTGACGACATGTACCGCGCCGCGGATGCTGAGATCCTGCCCACCGCCGCCGACGTGTTCGCCAAAGCCGACATGATCGTGAAGGTGAAGGAGCCGCAACCGGCCGAAATCAAAATGCTCCGCTCTGGCCAACTGCTGTTCACCTATCTCCACCTCGCGCCCGATCCGGAGCAAACCGAAGGTCTCATCAAATCCGATTGCGTCGCCATCGCCTACGAAACGGTAACGGACGCGCGCGGCGGACTACCGCTGCTGGCGCCGATGTCCGAAGTCGCGGGCCGCATGTCGATTCAAGCTGGCGCGCATTGCCTGGAGATGGAGCAGGGGGGCCGCGGCATGTTGCTCGGCGGCGTACCTGGCGTGCCGGCAGCGAAGGTCGTGATAATCGGCGGCGGCGTCGTCGGTGCAAACGCTGCGCGCATGGCGATGGGCCTCGAAGCGCACGTCACAATTCTCGACAGAAGCCTTCCGCGCCTTGCCGAGCTCGACCTGCAATTCGGCTCCATGCTGAACACGGTCTACTCGACCCTCGACGCGATCGAAGAATACGTTGTCTCGGCCGACCTGGTGGTGGGCGCCGTCCTACTCCCAGGCGCTGCCGCGCCGAAGCTCATCAGCGAAAAGCTGGTGCGCAAGATGAAGAACGGGTCCGTTCTCGTCGACGTCGCGATCGACCAAGGCGGTTGCGCCGAAACCTCGAAGGCGACGACACACGCGCAGCCAACCTACAAGGTGCACGACGTGGTCCACTACTGCGTCGCCAACATGCCTGGCGCCGTCGCCCGTACCTCGACGTTTGCACTCAACAACGCGACGCTTCCCTTTACGCTCGCGCTCGCCACCAAGGGCTACGCGAAAGCCTGCAAGGACAATCCGCACCTCCTGGCTGGTCTCAACATCCACCGCGGCGCGCTGACCTACCAAGCCGTCGCCGACTTCCAAAAGCGCGAATACACACCGCCGGAGCGCGCCCTCACGCGCTAAGCGCGCCCGGAAAGCATCCGGCGCGCGGGATAGATAAGGTGCGCCCGGAAAAAGCAGGACCAAGAGTGTGCATCTCTCCAGGCGAACACTGCTGATTGGCGCGAGCCTCGCGCTCACGCCCTTGGCGCGTGCGGCCGATCCCTTGGGCGCGATCGCGCAGGACGTGGCGAATCTCGGCGCGCCCGACACGGCGCTTGAAGCAAAGATCGCGGCGCTTGCCGGCGAAGCGGGCCTCGCGAAGGTCGGCTTCGCTGCCATCGACATGGACCGCGGCCGCACGGCCTTCGTGCGCGGCGGCGAACTCTTCCCGATGGAAGGCATGAACAAGCTTCCCATTGCGGTTGCTTATCTGAAGCTGGTGCAAGACGGTGCCGCGCGCCTCGACGCGCGCATTTATCTGAGGGCCGCCGATATCGTTCCCGGCCGCTCGCCGATCGCCGACCGGTTGCGCAAACGCCGCACGATGTTTACCGCGCGCCAATTGATCGAGCACATGATGTTGAACGGCGACACGACGGCGACCGACGCGCTGATCAAACAGGCGGGCGGCGTCTCGGGGATACAAGCGGCGCTGAAGCGGCTGAACATCGAAGGCGTGCGCGTTGACCGCACCGAACGTCAGCTCGCCCGCGACACTGCAAGACTCCCGCTCGACCGTTATCTCGCCGATGCGCGCGATAGTGCTAGTCCGCGCGCGTATGCCGGTCTGATCGTGCGCCTCGCCGCAGGTCACCTTGTGCAGCCGCGCTTGTCGAAGTTCGTGCTCGATCTCATGGGCCGCACGAAGTCCGGCGACGACCGTCTCAAAGGCGGGATGCTCAACGGTTGGACGTTCGCCCACCGCGCCGGCATCGCGCGCAGTGTCGAAGGTGTCACACCTACCTTTCACGATGCGGGTCTCGCGACATCGAAATCAAAGGCCAGAGTAGCACTCGCGCTCTGCATCGAACGCGCGACGCTAGCCCCGGCCGAACTCGCGCAATTCCATCGCGCCGCCGCCCGCACGGTGCTGCAGGCTTGGTCCTGATGGCCGCTCTAAAACGTCCAGCCCAGCGGATCCTTCGCACCTGGCACATGGACAGCCGCCACTGGGACGCCTATCGCCCGAGGGAGGGCGATGTCGTGATCGCGACCTACCCGAAATGCGGTACCACGTGGACGCAACGCATCGTCGGCCTCCTTATTTTCCAGTCGCCCGAACCGAAACCGATGTCGATCTCGCCGTGGATCGACGAGCGCTTCATCCAAATACCGCAAGAAACGCAGGCTCGCATCGAAGCGCAAACGCACCGGCGCTACCTGAAAAGCCATCTGCCGTTCGACGCGCTGCCCGTCTATAGCGGTGTGCGTTACATCCATGTCGCGCGCGACGGCCTCGACGCGATGATGTCGTGGCACAATCATCAGCGAAAATATAAGCGCATGGAACTGCTCGACCGTGCAGGTCTTGCCGACGAAACGATCGGCCGCGTCTATCCAAGACCGGCGGAAAGCCCGCACGACTTCTTCCGCGATTGGATGGGCCTGAACGGCGAGGACAGGGTCGGCGACGTTTCCGCGGACTCTTTCTTCGACACCGAACGCACCTATTGGGCCGCCCGCCGCGAACCGAACGTGCTGATGGTCCACTACGCCGACCTAACCGCCGATCTCGACGGTGAGATGCGCCGCATCGCCCGCTTCCTTGAGATCGAAGTACCCCCCAAGCTTTGGCCGGACCTTGTGCACGCCGCGACATTCGACCAAATGCGGCGAGATGGTGCTGCGTTGATGCCGTTCGCGACCGCTGCTTGGGAGGGCGGCGCCGAAACTTTCATCTATTCAGGACGGAACCAACGTTGGCGAGACGCGTTAACCGAGGACGATGTGGCAGCCTACCGTCGCCGTGCGGGGCAAGCGTTGCGCCCGGTTTTAAACCGCTGGCTGAGCGAAGGCCGCCTGGCAACCGGAGGTGAGCCCGCAACGTCACCGGAGTGATCCCATGCACGTGCGCACCAAGGCTTTCCTCGCCGCCCTCACGCTCGCGGCGTGTTCGCCGATAAGTGCTGCCGCAGCGCCCGACGACGAGTGGAGCATGACGATCGACGCGGAACGCTGGTCCCATCTGATCGGCGTCGCAATCGAGGCCGCCGGTGGCGCACCGCCGCCGGAAGCGAATCTTCCCGCCTCGGCGCCCAATCTTGTGCGCACGGCGCAAGGCATCTATGAAGCGGGCGCCCGCCTTGTCACGCTGCACCAACTCACCTGCCGCAGGCAGCCGCCGATCGCCAAGCCCGTCGATTGCGCCACTTTCTCACCGCCGCCGTGGCTGCGGTCCGTAGGCATTCCGTCGACAGTCGAGCTACGAACGCGCCTCTTGTGGCTACAGTCGCATGCACTACAGTTCGTCAAGCCCGCCTGCGCCTTCGCAGTAAGGCGCTCAGGCGACGACCGCTACTGCATGCTGGAGTGACATGACGGCCTATCCGACGAAGACACGCGAGTTTCAAAATCACCACTTCGATTCGACAATCTGGAACGACCTAAAGTTCCGCGACGACGACATCATCGTCTCGACCTATGCGAAGTCGGGCACGACGTGGATGCAGCAAATGCTGGCGCAGATGATGTTCGGCCCCGACCCGGAGCTGTCCGTCGCCGACATGTCGCCCTGGCTCGATCTGCGCGTGCCACCGAAGGACGTAAAGCTGCCGTTGGTCGAAGCGCAAACGCACCGCCGCTTCTTGAAGACGCATCTCCCCGTCGACGCGCTCGTCTATAGCCCGCGCGCGAAATACATCTACATCGGCCGTGACGGTCGCGATGTCGCGTGGAGCATCTTCAATCACCACGTCAACGCGAACGCGCTTTGGTATCAGGCGCTGAACGACACGCCGGGCAGGGTGGGGCCGCCGATCGAGAAGCCGCCCGCCGACATCCACCAATA
This sequence comes from Micropepsaceae bacterium, assembly GCA_046715015.1. Classification (GTDB taxonomy): domain Bacteria; phylum Pseudomonadota; class Alphaproteobacteria; order Micropepsales; family Micropepsaceae; genus SZUA-430. The sequence goes on along the minus strand of JBKJZU010000329.1, from coordinate 258 downwards.
TTTCCTGGACTGGATGGCGCGCGACGGTCATCCGTTCTGGCCGTTCTGGGAGAACGTGCGCTCGTGGTGGGCGATCCGCGATCTGCCGAACCTGATGTTCGTCCACTTCGCCGACCTGAAGCGCGATATGCCGGGTCAAATGCGCGCGATGGCGAAGTTCCTGGACATCAAGGTTGACGAACGCAACTGGCCGAAGATCCTGGAGTACTGCTCGTTCGACTGGATGAAAAAGAACGCGACGAAAAGCGTGCCGTTGGG